>JBGSLP010000094.1:0-13117 GCA_041740655.1 Alphaproteobacteria bacterium | reverse complement strand
AGCGTGCTTTTGCCGTCGTCCACGCTGCCGCAGGTGAGGAAGCACAGCAGGCCTTTCTGCGCAGGCGCCGCCTCGGTTTCGATTGCAGGGCTCAGGCGTTCCGCAGTTGCGAGCGCTGTCATCAGAAATACCCTTCCTGCTTCTTCTTCTCCATCGCGCCGGATTCATCCTTGTCGATGAGGCGGCCCTGACGCTCGGAGGTGCGCGACGAGATCAACTCGCTGATCATTTCGTCGAGGTTGCTGGCGGTCGATTCCACGGCGCCGGTGAGCGGGTAGCAGCCGAGCGTGCGGAAACGCACCATGCGCATTTGCGGCGTTTCGCCCTCGCGCATCGGCATGCGGTCGTCGTCGACCATTATGAGCATGCCGTCGCGCTCCACCACCGGGCGTTCCTTGGCGTAATAGAGGGGCACGATGGGGATATTTTCCTGTGCGATGTAGTGCCAGACATCCAGTTCCGTCCAGTTCGAGAGCGGGAACACCCGCATGCTCTCGCCGGGCGCGACGCGGCCATTATAAAGCCGCCAGAGTTCGGGGCGCTGGTTTTTCGGGTCCCAACGGTGCTGCGCCGAGCGGTGCGAGAAGACGCGCTCCTTCGCCCGGGATTTTTCCTCGTCGCGCCGCGCGCCGCCGATCGCCGCATCGAATTTGTATTTGTCCAGCGCCTGCCGCAGGCCTTGCGTCTTCATGATCTCGGTGTGGAGCGCGCTGCCATGGGTGAACGGCCCAACCCCTTTGGCCACGCCGTCCTGATTGATGTGCACGATCAGATCGAGGCCAAGCCGCGCCGCCGTTTCGTCGCGAAACGCAATCATCTCGCGGAACTTCCACGTCGTGTCGACATGCATCAGCGCAAATGGAGGCTTGCCGGGGTAGAACGCCTTCATCGCCAGATGCAACAGCACGGACGAATCCTTGCCGATGGAATACAGCATCACCGGCATCTCGAACTCCGCCGCAGTCTCGCGCAGGATGAAGATGCTCTCGGCCTCAAGCTGGCGGAGGTGCTGGGAGCGCTGGGTGTGTGAACTCAAAACGTTGCTTTCGATTGTTCAAGGCGATTGTCAGCCGCGCTTTCGCGATGGCGGAATTGAGCGCGGAAATGCGCGCAGGTCAAGATAGGAGTTCCGCCGTTCGATAAAAAGATCGGAGCGTTGTTTTTTAGCGCGAGAGGCTATCCTCAAACTGGTTAGTGCTATGTCTTAGCGCGGGGATCGGACAAAATCAGCTTGTTTGCATATGGGTGTTGTTATAAATCTAAGATGTTAATGTGAATTTAGCAATTTTGTTTGGCGGAGATTGCCGACATGAAATTTCTATTTATACTTAAGGTAACTATTGTCCTTGTTTTCTCGCTTTCAACAAATTTAATTGCTGGGGATTATGAACTTCCCGAGGGTTATAAGTATCTAATTATCGCTAGCCGCGCCACCGACGATCAAGCAGTTGCCCTCGCCAAAAGTTATGCAGATATTTTTCCGGGAACTCAGGTATTTCGTGGCGAAAATGGGTGGCATCCAATAGCGATTGGCATTGAAAGGACGTGGAGGGCAGAAAAAATTATAAGAAAACTCGTAAGAAGAGGTGCGATACCGCCCGATAGTTATGTATCTTCAGGTACAAAATATATAGACCGTGTATGGATAACTGAAAAGATCAGCGAACAAGCACAAATTCATGGTCGAAAGTTCGAACGCGACGACCCGCCTCCGACCCAAAACCGCGGCCTAACCGCATCAGACATCTTCTGGATTGGTGTTTTGACGTGCATGGTGACGGAGTGTCTAGGTGGCTCTGACAACAGTTTATCAAGTAATGGTTCTGATGAAACCTGGCGGCAGACAATCAGAGACATGGAAAAGCAACAGCAAATAGATAGAGAGCGATTGCAGAACAGATAATATACGTTGAGTTTATATCTGCTAACTGCTACTGACCCCAAAAATAGTAAGTTTTGCTATCCCCAAAGTCTTCTCTTATTCAGGCAGCAGGGCGAAGGGCTGCGTAATCGGCTTGTGGAACACGGCGAAGCCTGCGACCAGCACTTGCTGTCGCAACCACCAGCGGCGAGTGCTGGCCATGCAGTGTGCGATGTCCCGGGTGATGCGAAAGCCTATGCTATTGCCGCGAAACGCCGCGTCAAGTCCGGTGCGATAGGCCGCCCGCAGCGTCTCAGGGCGGCGATTCCAGCCGCCGCCGCGCAACACCCGGCGGGAGCAATCCCCAGCGAGCCAGGGGGCGCCCGTGGATTTCAGGTCGGATGGCTTAGAGAGATAGCTATCATTGTAACAATCCGCCATCCACTCCCAGACATTGCCATGCACCTGATACAAACCGAAGGGATTCGCTGCAAAACTTCGCACGGGCTCGGTCTTTTGTCGGAACGCGCCGTTTTCACCGCCGCCCTTGTAAGTGAAATTACCGTCATAGTTGGCTTGATCCGGCGTGATAGCCCGGCCCCACCAGAATGGCGTCGTGGTTCCGGCGCGCGTCACATACTCCCGCTCCGCCTCGCTGAGTAAACGGTATTCCGCGCCGGGCGTTTTGGAGTTCAGCCAGGCCACATAGGCTTGCGCGTCATGCCAGTTCACGCAAACAACGGGGTGATCGTCGCCCTGTTCGAAGGCGGGCCGCCGCCATGATGCGGCCGCATCCAGCGTCCACGCCGCGCCCGCATAGACATGGCAGCCGTCGGCAATCTGATATCCGGCAGCGTCCGCGAATGCCGCAAACTGGGCGCGCGTGACGGCAAATTGTCCGGCGGCGAACGGTTTGCCGATCGTCACCAGATGCTGTGGGCTTTCGGTGCCTTTCTTCCAGCTTTCACGGTCTGGCTCGTTGTCCGGCGAGCCCATCATGAAAGCGCCGGCGGGGGCAACCACTATCAGCGGGCAATCCGGGCAGTCCTGAAAGGCGGCGCCCGGCCGAAGCGCCGCTTGCTCGGTGGCTTGCGCTCGCAGATTGCCATTCCGAGCCAAAGGTGGTGGCACGGCCGCGAGCACTGCCGCCAATGATGCGCAAAGAGCAAAGCGGATCAGCATCGTTATGGTCGCAATCCTCCGGTTCAAAAGTGCAAGAAACTCAACCTAGATCGCACTATAAAACGCCGGTGTGGCGGCAGTGCGCAGCGCGGCGATATTGGCGGCGTGGTTTGCGTTGTGGAACAACAATTTGCTCTCCGAAGTAACACCGCCATGCACCTTAGAGTTGATTCCCCTCGCGCCGATCATGCACCCAAGCGGAGCACATCACCCAGGCTGGTCGCTAAGCGACGCTTCGGCGTCTGCTAGAGCCGCGGCGAAGTGATCAAGTGCGCCCACAGCACCCTCCAACTCCGCCGCGTCTTTTTCTGCGAAGTGGCTCGTGACGGTCTGGGCGACTTGCCGGTAAAGTGCGCCAATGACTTCAAAGCGTTCGGATGGAATGGCGACCGCGACCTTTCGCCGGTCATCCGCTGAACGGCGGCGCTCAACAAACCCCGCTCCCTCTAGCCGGTCGATCAGCGCGGTGACGGCGCCGCTGGTAAGACCCAACCGTGCGCCAAGTTCACTCGCGGACAGTGGTCCATGCTCAAGCAAGTTCAGGCAACGCAGATCGCTGCGATGCACCCCGAGGCGCTCGCAAACGCGCGCGTCAATAGCATCCATCGCGGAATGGATATTTCGGGCGGCTTCGACAATCCGCCGCAGCGCGGGGCCACGCAGCATATCTTGATCATCAAGACTCTTCATAATAAAGATATATTCCTATCGAATTCAAACGCAAGGATACAGCATGACCATTCAGGAGATTGCATCAGGTTTTGTCGCATTGTGCGCACAGGGCAAACTGGCCGAAGCGCAGCAGTACTGGTCGGACGAATTGGTGAGCATCGAAGGGTTCCCCAGCCAGTATCAGATCACGAAGGGTCGCGCCGCAGTAATCGAAAAACACGCGTTCTGGAACGCGAACAACACGTCGCACGGGGTGAAGTGCGAAGGGCCATTCATTCTTGGCGATCAGTTTGCGGCGATTTTTGAGCTGGACTCAACCGGCTTTGACGGCAAGCGGGCGAGTATGCGCGAAGTCGCACTTTATACCGTCAAAGACGGAGCTATCGTTGAAGAGCGGTTTTTTCCGCTTATGGCTTAGGGGCGCAGCGCGGCGATGTTGGCGGCGTAATCGGGCGTGCGGAATACGGCGGAGCCTGCGACGAGCACGTTGGCGCCCGCCGCAATTACGCTCGGGGCGGTCTCGGGCGTCACGCCGCCGTCGATTTCCAACTCGATGGGGCGAGCGCCGATCATCGCCCTGATGCGGCGCACCTTCTCGCACATCGCGGGGATGAACGCCTGACCGCCGAAGCCGGGGTTTACGGTCATCACGCAGATCACGTCGACCCGGTCGAGCACGTGCTCGATGGCATTTTCGGACGTGGCGGGGTTGATGGCGACGCCCGCGCGCTTGCCGAGGTTGCGGATGACCTGCAGCGAGCGGTCGAGATGCGGTCCGGCCTCGACATGCACCGTGATGATGTCGGCGCCCGCCTTCGCGAACGCCTCCAGATATGGGTCGCACGGCGCGATCATCAGATGCACATCGAGCGGTTTGGCCGTATGCGGGCGGATGGCGGCGACGACCTGCGGCCCGAACGTCATATTGGGCACGAAATGCCCGTCCATGACATCCACATGCACCCAGTCGGCGCCCGCCGCATCGATCGCGCGCACCTCCTCGCCAAACCGCGCGAAGTCGGCGGACAGAATCGACGGCGCGATGCGGATAGGCAGGTTCATTGCAATACTGTGCTCTATTCTCAGGCCTGTTTTGATGGAAAGCCGACTAGCGGGTCATACCACTCCCAAGCCTTCAAACAATCCTTTGTAGTCCATAGGCGGGAGAAGCTTGTCTTCGCCGGAGACAATCCGGGCGACTGAGGCCCAAGCCGCAACTCCCTTACTGCCGGGTTCAACGAACGGGATTTCGGGTCGAGTGTAAAACGACGGGTCGGCCAGCATGCCTAGATAAATGAAAACAATCTCGTGGCCGTCTTCGCCCTCATAACGGAAGTTGTTTTCGACGACGGTCAGCAACTGGAGATTTTTGATCTCCGCGCCGATCTCTTCCCGTATCTCACGGCGCAGGCAGCCGTCCGAGACTTCGCCAAACTCAATAGAACCGCCCATAAGCCGGTAATAGTGGTCGTCGGTGACCTTGTCATAGCCCTTCTCGGCCAGAATTTTGCCGTCGTGGACGAAAATGCCCATGGCTTTGACATTGATCTTACGGCTCAACTCGCCCTCCTGAGTTTGCTAGGTATATTCCCGGCTACGCGGCGGCGCCCTGTGAACCGATCTGCGGGTTGAGCGATCCGCTGGCGTAGCGCTTGGCCATATCCGCCAAAGGAATGACGCGGATTTTCGAGGCGTTGCCCGCCGTTCCGAACTGCTCGTAGCGCAGCTTGCAAAGCTCCCGCATCGCTTCCATCGCGGGCTTCAGATATTTGCGCGGATCGAACTCGCCTTTATCGGTGTTGAGGATGCGCCGTATCTGGCCGGTCATCGCGAGGCGGCAATCCGTGTCGATATTGACCTTGCGCACGCCATGCTTGATGCCGCGAATGATTTCCTCGATCGGCACGCCGTAGGTTTCGCGGATTTCGCCACCGTTTTTGTTGACGATTTCGAGCAATTGCTCGGGCACTGACGATGATCCGTGCATGACGAGGTGCGTGCCGGGCAGCCGCTGGTGGATCGCCTCGATCACATGCATGGCGAGCACCTCGCCCGTCGGCTTGCGGGTGAACTTGTAGGCGCCGTGGCTCGTGCCGATGGCGACGGCGAGCGCGTCGACCTTGGTGTGGGCGACGAAGTCCATCGCCTGATCGGGGTCTGTCAGCAACTGATCGTGGCTGAGAACGCCCTCCGCCCCGTGGCCGTCTTCCGCCTCGCCATGGCCGGTTTCGAGCGACCCGAGCACTCCGAGTTCGCCCTCGACGGAGCAGCCGACCAGATGCGCTGTGTGAGCCACCGCTTTCGTCACAGCGACGTTGTAATCGTACGATGCGGGCGTTTTCGCGTCCGCCTCAAGCGAGCCGTCCATCATGACGGACGTGAAGCCGTGCTGGAATGCGGTGTAGCAGGTGGCTTCGCTGTTGCCGTGGTCGAGATGCAGGCAAATGGGAATGTTGGGATAAATCAGTTCGGCGGCTTCCACCATTTTCGCCAGCATGACGTCGTTGGCGTAGGAGCGCGCGCCACGGCTGGCCTGGAGGATAACGGGCGAGTCGGTTGCCTTGGCGGCCTCCATGATCGCGTTGATCTGCTCCATGTTGTTGATGTTGAAGGCGGGCACGCCGTAGCCCTGTTCCGCCGCGTGATCGAGAAGCTGTCTGAGTGTTATCCGCGCCACGATTGGTTCTCCATAGACGCCTTGAACGATTTTTTGAGTACGGCGACGCCCGGCAAATCCTTGCCTTCCAGCCATTCCAGAAAAGCGCCGCCAGCCGTCGATACATAGGTGAAGTCGTCAGTGACGCCAGCAGCATTCAGCGCGGAAACCGTATCGCCGCCGCCCGCGATGGTGACAAGCCTCCCCTGTTTGGTGAGCCTCGCGGCGGCGCGGGCAACCTCGAAAGTGCCGCGTCCGAAAGGCTCGATCTCAAACGCGCCAAGCGGGCCGTTCCAAAGGAGCGTACGGCAATTGGACAGCCGGACGCTGAGGTCGGCAATCGAGCGTGGGCCGATGTCGAGGATAAGCCCTTCGCCGGAAAGCGAGTTGACGTTCTCGACCCAACTCCGCGCACCGGCGGCGAAACTCTCGCCCAGCGTTGCATCAACGGGCACAACGATTGCCGACCCGCGCGCCTTAGCGGTCGCAACGATATCGCGCGCCTGCTCCGCATAGGCAGGCTCAGCGAGTGACTTGCCGATATTGTGCCCCATGGCGAGGAGGAACGTGTTCGCCATGCCGCCGCCGATGATGAGCACGTCGACGCGGTTGAGCAAATTCTCCAGAACGGCGATTTTTGAGGAAACCTTGGCGCCCCCCACAAGCGCCGCGACGGGCCGTTGCGGGATGACCAGCGCGGCAGAGAGCGCGTCGACCTCGGCCATCATGGATGGCCCGGCAAACGCGGGCAACAGCCCGGCGATAGCGTGCAGCGAGGCATGCGCTCTATGAGAGCACGAAAATGCGTCGTTCACATACAAGTCGCCCAAATTCGCCAAACGCTGCGCGAAATCGAGATCGTTTGCTTCCTCGCCGGGGTGAAAACGGACGTTTTCGAGCACCGCGACGCCGCCATACGGCACGGCGGCGACTTCGGCCGCCGTAGTCTCGCCCGCGCAGTCAGCGATGAATGCGACCGGCTGCTCAAGCGCTTCGGCGAGCGCGCCAGTGATCGGCCGCAGCGAGTATTTCTCCACGGGCTGGCCGTCCGGACGCCCGAAATGCGACATGATCACAACCCGCGCGCCCCGGTTGGCGAGGATTTTCACCGTGGGCGCAAAGCGGTCGATCCGGGTCGCGTCGCTGACCTTGGCGCCGTCCATGGGAACGTTGAGATCGGCGCGCACGAGTACGGTGCGGCCCTTGACGTCGGCGTGGGTAATGCTGCGAATTCCGTCCATTATGCTCCCATCCTGATCAAGCTTTTCCCTCGGCGATGGCCGCTTTTGCGGCGGCGACCACCGCATCTGCGGTGATGCCGAAATGCTTGTAAAGATCGTCTATAGGAGCAGATGCGCCGAACCCGCTCATGCCGATGAAGTATCCGGCGGGGCCGACATAACGATCCCAGCCCTGCCGCACGGCAGCCTCGACCGCCACGCGCGGCGCATTGCCGAGCACGCGCTTGCGATAGTCGCGCGGCTGGCTCTCGAACAATTCGAACGACGGAATGGACACCACAGCGGCGTTGACGCCCTCGGTTTCCAGCATTTTCGCCGCGTCCATGGCGATGGCGACCTCCGAGCCGGAGGCGAGCAGGGTCACTGCCCGGTCGGCATCCCCGCCGTGGATAACATAGCCGCCGCGCGCCGTGAGGTTTTCGGCGCCGTCCGCGCGCATCGTCGGCAAGCCCTGGCGTGTGAGACAGAGCACGCTCGGACCGGCGGTATTCGATAGCGCGCAGGCCCACGCCTCGGCCGTCTCGATGGCGTCGGCGGGGCGCAGCACGAGCAGATTGGGCATGGCGCGCAAGGCGGCCAGATGCTCGACTGGCTGATGCGTCGGTCCGTCCTCGCCAAGCCCGATGCTGTCATGTGTCATGACGTAAATCACGCGCTGGCCCATCAGCGCCGAAAGCCTGATAGACGGACGGCAGTAATCGGTGAAAACGAGAAACGTGCCGCCATAGGGGATAAATCCGCCATGCAGCGCAATGCCGTTCATGGCCGCCGCCATGCCATGCTCGCGGATGCCATAATACATGTAGCGTCCGGAGAAATCCTCCGGCGTGACGCCCCTCATGCCTTTGGTGATGGTGAAGTTCGAATGCGTGAGGTCGGCCGAGCCGCCAATCGTCAACTCGGTTGCGTCATTGATGACCTGAAGGACCATCTCGCCCGATTTACGGCTTGCGAGCTTCGGCTTCTCGGCGGCGAACTTGGCCTTCAACTCGTCCAGCGCGGCGAACACTTTTGCATCAATTTCGCCGCTCTGTCCCTGGTCGTAAGCCTTGCGCTTTTCGGTGGGCAGGGCGTTCAGGCGCTCTTCCCACGCGGCGCGGTCACGAGCGCCTTTCGCGCCCGCCTCGCGCCAGGCGGACAAGATTTCGACGGGGATTTCGAACGGCGGATAGGGCCAGCCAATCGCTTCTCGTGTCGCCGCAATCTCGTCCTTGCCCAGCGGCGCGCCGTGCGTTTTCTCCGTGCCCTGCTTGTTCGGCGAGCCCTTGCCGATAATGGTTTTGCACGCGATGAGCGTTGGCCGGTCGCTTTTCTTCGCGTCAGCAATCGCGGCGGCTATGGCGCTAGTATCGTGCCCGTCGATGCGCACGGCGTTCCAGCCCGAGGCTTTGACGCGCGCGATCTGGTCGATGGAGGTGGAGAGGGATGTAGAGCCGTCGATTGAGATATTGTTGTCGTCGAACAGCACGATGAGGCGCGAGAGCTTCAGATGCCCGGCGAGGTCGATGGCCTCGTGGCTGATGCCCTCCATCAGGCAGCCGTCACCGGCGATGACATAGGTATAGTGATCGCATATCGCATCGCCGAAGCGCGCCGCCGTCAGACGCTCGGCAATCGCCATGCCGACCGCCGTCGCGACGCCCTGGCCAAGCGGGCCGGTCGTCATTTCGATGCCGCCAGCATGGCCATATTCAGGGTGCCCTTCGGCGATAGAGCCAAGTTGGCGGAAGCGCTTGATCTGGTTGATGGTCATGTCCGCGTAGCCGGTCAGGTGCAGCACGGAATAGAGAAACATCGACCCATGCCCGGCGGAGAGCACGAAGCGGTCGCGGTCCGGCCATTTCGGCGCGGAGGGGTCGAATTTCAGGAACTGCGTGAACAGAACTGCGCCGACATCCGCCATACCCATTGGCATGCCGGGGTGGCCCGAATTTGCGGCCTCGACCGCATCCATGGAAAGGGCGCGGATGGCGTTAGCCATGTCCTTCAGCGAGACTCCAGTCTGGGTCTGACGGTCGTCATTGGCGGCTACGGCTAGATTAGTCATTACATATTCCTCGGGACGCGCGCCGTTTTAACTCGATCAGTTTCATGATCATCGGCGTCAGTATCAGTTGCATCGCCAGGTCCAGCTTGCCGCCGGGGATGACGATGGAGTTGGCGCGGGACATGAAACTGTCGTGGATCATGGCCTGCAGATAGGCGAAGTCGATGCCGCGCGGGTTCTTGAAGCGGATAACCACCATGGATTCGTCCGGCGTCGGAATCCAGCGGGATACGAATGGGTTCGACGTGTCAACCGTCGGCACGCGCTGGAAGTTCACGTCGGTTTCCGAAAATTGCGGGCAGATATAATTCACATAATCCGGCATGCGACGTAAGATGGTGTGCGTGACCGCTTCTGTAGAATAGCCGCGCGTCGCGCTGTCGCGATGGATTTTCTGAATCCACTCAAGATTGATGACCGGAACGACGCCAATTTTCATATCCGCGTGCCGGGCGATGTTCACCTTGTCGGTTATGGCCGCGCCGTGAAGCCCCTCGTAAAACATCAGGTCAGTTTTGGCGGGGAAATCCTGCCATTCTGTGAACGTGCCGGGGCGCGCGCCATAAATTTCGGCTTCGGCGGCGTCATGAATATAGCGGCGCGTGCGACCTTTGCCGCACTCGGAGTAACTTTTGAATACAGCTTCCAGCTCTTCCAGCAGGTTGGCTTGCGGGCCGAAATGGCTGAAATGCAGGTTGCCGTTCGCCTCCTCCTCGACCATGACCCGTTTCATCTCAGCGCGGTCATAGCGATGAAACGCGTCGCCCTCGATATCGGCGGCTATGACTTTTTCGCGCCTGAAAATTGAATCGAAGGTTTTCTTGACCGACGTCGTCCCGGCTCCAGATGAACCAGTTACCGATATGATCGGATGTTTTAGCGACATCGCATCAGCGCCTTAAGTCCGGAACAGTCCGCGAGCGGCGAACAGCGGCGATGTCTCTCCGAGGGAGCGGGGATTGCTCAGATAATGGACGACTTCCGCCACTTCGTTGCGCGAGCCGAAAATCAGCGGCGCCCGCTGATGAAGCGAGGTCGGTCGAATATCCATGACCCGTTCGGCGCCCGTCGTGCAAGTGCCGCCCGCCTGCTCGATCAGCATCGCGATCGGCGCGCCCTCATAAAGCAGGCGCAGTCTGCCATCGCGATAACCTTTGCGCGCATCGCCCGGATAGAGATAGACGCCGCCCCGCGTCAGGATGCGGAATGCGTCCGCGACGAGCGAGCCGATCCAGCGCATGTTGTAGTCCTTACCGCGAGGGCCGTCGGCGCCCAGCGTCACGTCCGCGACATAGGCTTGCACGGCCTCATCCATATGACGAAAGTTAGAGCTATTGATCGCATATTCGCGCGTGTCGGGCGGTATGATCACATTGGCCCGCGCCAGCAGCCACTCGTGTGTATCCGGGTCGACCCAGAAAATCTGCGTGCCTGCGCCGACCGTCAGCACCATCGCAGTTTGCGGGCCATACACGATATAGCCGGCGGCCAACTGAGCTGTCCCCGGCTGGAGCAGCGGATCGGGCGCATCCGCCGGAAGGATGGAGAAAATCGTGCCGATGGATACGTTCGTGTCGATATTCGACGAGCCGTCCAGCGGGTCCACATTGACCGCGAGCGGCGCGCCCGGCCTCAATTCGATGGCATCCTCATCCTCTTCCGACCCCATCCACGCGACCGGGGAGTTCCGCAGCGCGTCGGTCACCATCTGGTTCGTGATGAGATCGAGTTGCTTCTGGCTGTCGCCGTCAGCATGCTCGCCAAGAACCTGCGCCATCTGGCCGGCAAGCGGGCCTTTCGAAATAAGCGCCGCGATTTCAAGCCCGGCGGCGGCGAGCGCGGTCACGGTAGCGCTGACATCCAGGCGGCGTGCGTCATCGCCAGCCCATGCGGACAGATAGGCGCTCAATTTCGGAAAACCCGCCATGGCCCTATAAGCCTCCCTAGTAAATTGCGAAGGAAACCGGTAACTACGCTTGTTAGCCTAGCTGGGCCAATCTTCCAACGGTCATTTTTTCTTTTATGATTCTTGGAATGATTCTATAGGTAAACATAAAAAACTGCATAAAAGGATTAAGTTTTTCTAAACGCAGAACATGAGAAACATAACACTTAAGCAATTGCGGGCGCTGGCTGCTGTCATCAAGAGCGGTTCGATGACAGGTGCGGCGCGCGAATTGAACGTGACGCCGCCTGCGATCACCATCCAGATGCAACTGCTGGAGGCGGCGATTGGCATGTCCCTGATCGAGCGTGCTGGCGACGGTCCGCTGGCCACCCAGGCCGGTGAAAAAGTGCTGCTGGCGGCCCAGCGTATCGAAGCGGCGCTAACGGATTGCGAGCAGGAACTCGCGCTTCTCAAGGGTCTGAAGGGCGGCAAGGTTTATGTCGGCGTTGTCAGCACGGCCAAATATTTCGCGCCGAAAGCGCTCGCCGCGTTTCAGAAACTGCATCCGCTGATCGAGGTTCGGTTAAGCGTCGGCAATCGCGGCGAAACCATCCGCGCGCTGCAAAATTTCAGCATCGATGTCGCCATCATGGGCCGACCGCCGGAATCGATGGACGTGCAGAAGCAGATCATCGGGCCGCACCCGCATATCATTGTCGCCCCGCCCGAGCATCCGCTGTTCAAAAAAAAGCGGCTTACGGGCAAAGAGCTGGTGTCCGAGATCTTTCTGATGCGCGAGGATGGCTCCGGCACGCGCGCGCTCATGGAGAAGTTTTTCCGCGATCTCGATTTCAAACCGCGCATCGGCATGGAGATCGGCTCCAACGAAACCATCAAGCAGGCCGTGATCGCGGGGCTTGGAATTTCCTTTATTTCCGCGCACACCGTCGCCGCCGAAATCTCCGATAATCGGCTCGTGCAACTGCCCGTCGAGGGCTTGCCGCTCATGCGGGAATGGTACGCCGTGCGCCGCTCCGACAAGCGCCTTCTCCCGGCGGCGGACGCGATGTGGCAATTCCTGACATCGGAAGGCGCGGGCTTCCTGCCATCGACGCCGGGCGTGCGCAGCGCCGCAGCGTAGCAAGCGCAAACTGGGCGCCGCCGGGCGCGCAAGTCGACAGCGCCAATCACAAACTGGACCCATGATGAAAGACGACAAGCAGCGGACGATTTTTCTCAAGGATTATCGCCCATCGACCTACCTGATCGACAACGCCGAGTTCGACATTTCGCTTCACCCGACTGAAACGCGCGTTGCGTCGAAGCTGAACATGCGCCCGAACCCGGCGGCTGGCAAAAAGCCCGGCGTTTTAAGTCTGAACGCAGAGAAGGTCGCGGTGCATGCCGTTCGCATCGATGGCGCGCCCCTGAAGGCGTCGGACTACCAAATGGATGCGGCATCGCTGACGATCAGAAAGGCACCTGCCGCCGCTTTCGTTCTGGAAATTGAATCGAGCTGCGATCCGCAGGCCAACAAGGCGCTGTCGGGCCTCTACCTCTCGCGCGGCAT
>JBGSLP010000093.1:0-2454 GCA_041740655.1 Alphaproteobacteria bacterium | reverse complement strand
CAGCCTGCAGATCGCCGCAATATCCACCGTACTGATCATCCTGATAGGCTATCCGCTCGCTTACGGGATCGCACGTGCCCCGCGCAACTGGCGCACGATACTGCTGTTGCTGGCGATCCTCCCCTTCTGGACATCATTCGTGATCCGCGTCTATTCGTGGATCATCATCCTGCGCGATGAAGGGGTTTTGAATAATTTCCTTATGGCGATAGGGGTGATCTCGGAACCGCTCAACATCTACGGAACCAACACGGCGGTCTATATCGGTATTGTTTACAGTTACTTGCCATTCTTCGTGCTGCCGCTATACGCCACGCTTGAGAAAATGGACAACAGCCTTGTTGAGGCGGCGCGCGACCTCGGCGCCGGTGGCACGAAGGCGTTCTGGCTGGTGACGTTTCCGCTTTCCATACCCGGAATTATCGCAGGCGCGTTCCTCGTATTCGTACCCGCCATCGGCGAAGTCGTAATCCCCGAACTACTGGGCGGCGCAGGCACGCTGATGATTGGCAAGGTGCTATGGACTGAATTTTTCGGCAATCAGGATTGGCCAGTCGCCTCCGCCGTCGCCATGGTGCTGCTGGTGACGCTCATCGTGCCGATCGTGATTTTCCAGCGCATGCAGGCCAAAGCATGAGGAGCTTTTCAAGGTTTAACCTTGCGGCGATTGTGGTGGGTTTCGCGTTTCTTTATATCCCCATCGTCATTCTGATTGTTTACTCGTTTAACGCCTCACGCCTTGTCACCGTATGGGGCGGGTTTTCAACGAAATGGTACGGCGAGTTATTGCGTAACGAGCTTTTGCTCGACAGCGCGTGGATCAGCCTGAAGGTGGCGTTCGCATCAGCCACGGCGGCGACCGTGCTCGGCGTCGCCTTCGCCGTCGTGCTGACGCGGCTAGGTCGTTTCCCCGGATACGCGCTGTTCTCAGCCCTCGTGTTCATCCCCATCGTCATGCCGGAAGTGATCAGCGGCATTTCGCTGTTACTCTTGTTCGTGACCTTCGATATTGATCGCGGCTTTCTGACCATAACGCTGGCGCATATCACGTTCACATCCGTTTTCGTGGCGGTGACCGTGCAGGCGCGGCTGAAAAGCTTCGATGCAAGCCTGGAGGAGGCGGCGCGCGATCTCGGCTGCAAGCCGTTCAAAGCGTTCATGCTGGTGACGCTGCCGATCATTGCGCCGTCGGTGGTCGCTGGGTGGCTGCTGGCGTTCGTGCTGTCTCTCGACGACCTCGTGATATCGACGTTCACCACGGGGCCGGGCGCCACGACTTTTCCAATCCGCATTTTCTCGTCGATGCGCCTCGGGGTAAAGCCGGATATCAACGCCGCGTGCACGGTGCTGATTGGTGTAGTCGCGGTCGCGGTCGTCGCAGCCTACATCCTCAGCAACCTTAACCGCCAGCGTCAGCAAGCGTAAGCTCGGGCGATACGGCCCGCCGACCTAGATCGGTTTGCGGCCGAAATTCTCGGCGAGGCGCTTGCCAAAGACGCGGCTCGCGTCCGTCAACGCGAGATCGGTCGCGGCGAAATACGCGCTCAAAAATTTGCTGCCCGCGTCTGATTTGGCGAAATTGATGTACGCCAGCATGTCCTCCTGAGTGACGTCCTTGTAGATGTAGGCCATCATCGCATAGAGCGAGCCAGCGATCTGCTGCGCGACCGCCATGCGCTGCTTCTCCATCTCGCGCTTGATCTCGTCGAAACTCAGCTCCATCGGAACCTTGCCCGACGCAACCATGCCCGCCTGAATGGCGACGCCCATATTCATCGCAATGGAAACCGATATTTTCGTCAGCCCGGCCGCCTCGTCGAGTTGGTGGTACAGCGCCATTCGCGATGCATACTTCCCGGGGTCGGAGGTCAGCGACTGGGCGTAAGCTATGGCCTCGGCCTGCTTTTCAAAACTCGATCCGTCTTTCTCGAACTGCACGATACGCTTGCCCAGCGGCGAGTCATAGAAGGCGGCGATTTCAAGTTGCTCCGGCTCGGTGAAAATGCCGGTCAGCGTCTCCGCCATGCGCGGCAGGATTTTGCTTGTCTGAAAAGCGTCGTCCGCCGCATCGTTCCATGCGCTGGAAAATGCCTCATCGACCGGCAGCCCTTGCGCCTTGATCGTTTCAAGCCCTGCGCGGAGCGCCTTCTGCAGATCGGCAAGGCTGGCGTCGCCGCCGGATTTCCTGATCAAATCCTCGGCGGAGATGATGTCCGCGGACATGGCGGCATGCGGCGCACAGCCCAGCAGGACCAGTGACAATGCCAGTTGACGAACAAAATTCACAGCGCTCTCCATTTAAACTTGGCATCGGGCGTAGGGCGACTTCTTGTTGAGAGAATGGCGGAGCAGCTTTCCGCCTGATGAAAATCATATTCGTATTGCGCACGGGTCGCGTTGCGCTTGGCCCCCGCGCCGCGTAGCATGCAGGCCAGTTGTCCGTCGCTGCGTCAG
>JBGSLP010000092.1:0-20035 GCA_041740655.1 Alphaproteobacteria bacterium | reverse complement strand
GACCTGATGCAGCGCAATCTTGACCGCAGGGTCGAGGTCATGGTTCCCCTCACCAACGACACGGTGCAGGAGCAGGTGCTGGAGCAAATCATGGTTGCAATGCTGAAGGATAATGAGCAAAGCTGGATCATAACTCCCGATGGAGACTCCGTGCGGATAAAACCGGCCCCTGGCGAGGAAAGATTCAACGCTCATCACTACTTCATGAGCAATCCGAGCCTGTCGGGACGCGGTAAAGCTGTGAAGGCGAGCGCGCCGCCGGACTTGCAATGGTGATGGATGGTCGGCGTGGCAAATGAACTCAGCAAACGGGTCTGACTGTGCAGCGGCAGGTATTTCCCACTCACATTTTCGATCCAATAGCTGTCGTTGACATCGGTTCAAACTCCATTCGACTTCTCATTTACGAAGCGCCCGTCAGAAGTCTGACGCCTCTTTTCAACGAAAAGGTGCTTTGCGGGCTGGGGCGTCGGCTCGCCACAACGCGGCGGCTCGAAACGGCTCCGATGGAGCGTGCGCTTGCCGCGCTGCGCCGTTTCCGCAAGATCATCGAGCAGACCGGCGCCAGCAGCGTGCACGTCATCGCGACCGCCGCCGCCCGCGACGCTGAAAATGGCGCCGAGTTCATCGCCAAGGCGCAGAAGATGATCGGCGCCGAAATCCGGGTGCTGAACGGCGAGGAAGAGGCGGAGATGGCGGCGGCGGGGATAGCCGCCGGCTTTCTCGACGCCAACGGCATCGCTGGCGATCTGGGAGGCGGAAGCCTCGAACTTGTGGATATCGCCGATGGCCGTGTCCTCAACGCGCAGTCGGTTCAGCTTGGCGCGCTAGCGCTCATCGACAAATCGGGCGGCAATCTCGCCAAGGCGCGTGACTACATTGACCGCGATCTCCAATCCATTCCATGGCTCGGCGCTGGCTCCGGGCGGCCGTTTTATCCAATTGGCGGCGCGTGGCGCACCATCGCCCGCATCCACATGCAGATGACGAGCTACCCCTTGAGCGTCGTTCACGCCTATTCGATGACATCGGACGATGTTAACGAGATCGCGGGCGCGCTCACCCAGCGTCACAACTCGGCGGTCGAAAAGCTGATCGCCGCGACGGGAGAGCGCGCGGAGACGCTGCCGTTCGCGGCGCTCGTCCTCAAACGGATTGTCGATCGTGTGCAGCCGTCGGAAGTGACCCTTTCCGCGTTCGGCGTACGCGAGGGCTTGATCTACCGGATGCTGCCTGAGCGTGAGCGCGAGCGCGACCCCCTCATTGCCGCCTGCGAGGACATGGCGCTGCTGCGCTCCCGCTCGCAAGAGCATGCCCGCGAGCTATGTCGCTGGACCGACAGCCTGTTCCGCAAGCCGGGCCCAAAGGAAACAGATGAGGAGCGCCGCCTGCGCCACGCCGCATGCCTGCTATCCGACATCGCCTGGCGCGCTCATCCGGATTATCGAGGTGAGCAATCGCTCAGTTTTGTCGCCCAATCGGCGTTTGTGGGCATCGATCATCCGGGGCGGGCATTTCTGGCGCTCACCGTCTATCACCGGCATGAGAAAGGGCTGAAGGGCGATCTCACCCCGCAACTAAAGCGCCTTGCGGGCAGCCGCTGGACCAAACGCGCGCAGATCATTGGCGCCGCCGTTCGCACCGCCCACATACTATCGGCGGGGATGGCTGGCATCATACCGCAGACCTCGATCGGGTATGACGAGAACAAGCTCGTGCTACAACTACCCGCGAAACTTGCAGCCCTCGACGGGGAGCGGCTACAAAGGCGCTTGCGCAGCCTTGCACATCTGCTCAACTCTCAGCCTGAGATTCGCATCAGCGCAAAATTCGACGCCGCCCGCGCCATCATGCGGGCTATATCGAGGCGCACTCCGGAAACGGCTCCGGAGTAACGACCCTTTCGGCCCGATCAGCAAAAGCGCGCGGCCAGCGCGGTATCATAGCGAGACATGGACAAAGACCTTTACGCAATCCTGAACATAAAGCGCGGCGCGACCGATGACGAAATTCGTCAGGCGTACCGCAAGCTCGCCAAAAAGCATCACCCCGACAAAAATCCGGGCGACAAGGCTGCTGAGGAGAAGTTCAAGCGAATATCGGCCGCGTTCGCCATCCTGGGAAGTCCGGAAAAACGCAAGCGATATGACGTCGGGGAAATCGACGAGGCCGGGCATGAACGTCCGGCCTATTCGACGAGCGGCGGATATGGCGATGCCGGACCCTTTGCCGATTACGGGGATATATTCGGCGACGTATTCGGGCGCGCACGCGGCGGCGGCGGGCGTTTCCAGATGCGGGGTATGGATTTCCGCTACACGCTTGAGGTCGATTTTCTGGAAGCCGTGAACGGGCTGAAAAAGCGCGTAAAGCTGCCCGAGGGCGACGAACTGGATGTGACGGTTCCCGCTGGCGTCGACTCCGGCTATGCGCTGCGTCTGAAGGGCAAGGGCGAGCCCGGAGTTGGCGGCGGCCCTGCAGGCGACGCGCTCATCGAGTTGAAAGTGCGCCCGCATCCGTATTTCGAGCGGCAGGCGGATGACATCCTGCTCGATCTGCCGATCACGATCTACGAGGCCGTACTGGGCGCCAAGGTGCAGGTTCCAACCATCAACGGGCGGGTCGCGCTTAGCATTCCAAAGGGCGCAACGACTGGGCAGACGCTTCGTCTGCGCGGCAAGGGCGTGCAAAACGCGCAAAGCAAGACGACAGGCGACCAACTGGTGAAGCTCCGGATCGCCATGCCGCCGAAAGTCGACGACGAGCTGATTAAATTCATGGAAACTTGGCAAAGCGCCAACGAATACGACCCTCGCAGCAAACTGCGCGAGCCCTGAGCCCAAGCTATTCGAGCGGCGTCGCGACGACTTCGCCGTTTTTCATGGTCAGGGCGAGCCGGCCGGATTTCAGCGCAAGGGCTGCATCCCCAAACAGCTCCCGCCGCCAACCCTGAAGGGCGGGAATATCGGCCTCGTCGCGATCCATGGCGATTTTTTCCAGATCTTCCGACGTGGCGATCAGCTTTGGGGCAACGTCATGTTTTGCGGCAATCGCTTTGAGCAGCACGCGCAAGAGATCGGCGACGGCCGCAGCGGCTGGCGGCAGGGGCGCATTCTGGGAGAGCGGCGGTATGGTCAAAGGGTCGCGTTTCAGGGCGCGCGCTACAGCATCCACCAGATCTCGTCCCCGCTGCGAACGCGAGGCGCCGTCCTTGAAACTGCGCAGACGCGCGAGATCCTCGGTGGTTTTCGGCGCTTGGGCGGCCAGATCGTAGATCGCCTCATCCTTGAGGATACGCGAGCGCGGCACATTAAGCGTCTGCGCCTGCTGTTCGCGCCACGCCGCCACCTCCATGACGATCGCCATGGCCTGCGCCGTCCGCACCCGCACCTTGAGACGACGCCATGCATCCTCTGGCTGGGTTTCATATGTCGCCGGGTTTTCGAGAAGCGCCATCTCATCATCGACCCAGCGCGCGCGTCCGCCGGTTTCCAGCCTGTCGAGCAGTTTCAGATAGATATCGCGAAGGTGAGTGACGTCGCCGATTGCGTAGTGCAATTGCGCGGCGCTCAAGGGCCGGTGCGCCCAATCCGTGAAGCGGCTGGTTTTGTCATGATTTTTGCCCGTGAGCTGCTTCACCAGCGCGCTGTAGCTGACCGACTCGCCGAAGCCGCAAACCATCGCCGCCACCTGCGTATCGAAAAGCGGGGCGGGGATAATCCTCGCCAGATTATAGACGATTTCTATATCCTGACGCGCCGCATGGAAAACCTTGGTGACGCGCTTGTCCGCCATCAGCTCAAAGAACGGGTCGAGCGAGATATTTCTGGCAAGCGGATCGACAGCGGCGGCAAGCCCGGGCGAGGCGATCTGGATCAGGCAGAGATTGGGCCAGAACGTCGTCTCGCGCATGAATTCCGTATCGACGGCGACGAACGGTGACTGCGCCATTTGTCTGCACGTGTTCGCGAGGTCGTCGGTTGTCGTTATCACCGTTATCGGGTCAGTTCTGGAGTCTGGCATCAGGTGGCATTTCGCATTCGTTGAACAAACGGCCGCGCCGTCTTGACAAACATTATGAGGCGTGTGCTTTTTGGCGGGACGCTCCGGCACGATGGCGAAGCGCTTTTCCATTGAACTCTTGCAAGCGGCCCGGGCTTGCCCGACATCATGACCAAATTTTTATCTCCGATTCGAGATGCGTTAGCTCGCAAAACATTCCCGCAGGACGCTGAAACCCATGAATAAATCTGCCGGCAAAACAGTTTCTAAAGCAAAGGCTGGCGAGAAAACCAAAACGCAGCATAGCGCGGACGTGAATGCAAAACAAACCCCACAGGCGGGCGCGGCGCATGCCTATCGGTCGCACACCTGCGGCGCGCTGCGCAAAGCCGATGTCGGCGCGTCCATTCGCCTCTCGGGCTGGGTGCATCGCGTGCGCGACCATGGCGGCTTGCTGTTCATCGACCTGCGCGACCATTACGGCCTGACGCAATGCGTGATCGAGCCGGAAAGCCCGGCGTTCAAGGCGGCCGAGCGCTGCCGTTCCGAGTGGGTGGTGCGCGTCGACGGCGAGGTAGTTGCGCGGTCGAGCGAAACGGTCAACCCCAACATGCCGACCGGCGAGGTGGAAATCCGCATCAACGCGCTGGAGGTGCTGTCGGAGGCTGAGGAACTGCCGCTGCCGGTGTTCGGCGATCAGGTTTACCCTGAGGAAACGCGGCTGAAATATCGCTTCCTCGATCTGCGCCGCGATAAAATCCACCGCAATATCATGAAGCGCAGCCAGATAATCTCGGCGCTGCGGCGGCGGATGACGGACGCGGGCTTTTTCGAGTTCCAAACCCCGATTTTGACCGCCTCCAGCCCGGAAGGCGCGCGCGACTTCCTCGTCCCGAGCCGCATGCATCCGGGCAAGTTCTACGCGCTGCCGCAGGCGCCGCAGCAGTTCAAGCAGCTCATCATGATGGCGGGCTTCGACCGCTATTTCCAGATCGCGCCGTGCTTCCGCGATGAGGACGCGCGCGCCGACCGCTCGCCCGGCGAGTTTTACCAGCTCGACATCGAGATGAGCTTCGTGACGCAAGAGGACGTGTTCGGCGCCGTCGAGCCGGTGCTGCGCGGCCTGTTCGAGGAGTTCGGCGAGGGCAAGCCGGTGACGCCAAAGTTTCCGCATATTCCCTATGATGTGGCTATTGCGAAATATGGCTCTGACAAGCCGGACCTGCGCAACCCCATCGAAATGCAGGATGTGAGTGAGCATTTCCGCGGCTCCGGCTTCAAGGTTTTCGCCGGAATGCTGGAGAAGGATAAAAAAGCGCGCGTCTGGGCTATCCCCGCTCCACGGGCGGACGGCGGCGAGGCGGTGGGGCGCGCGTTCTGCGATCGCATGAACAGCTGGGCGCAGCAGCAGGGCCAGCCCGGGCTTGGATATATCTTCTTCCGCGAAGGCGAAGCCGCCGGGCCGATCGCCAAAAATCTCGGCGAAGAGCGATCCGAGGCGCTACGCGCGCAGCTTGGGTTGAAAGAGGGCGACGCGGTGTTTTTCGCGGCGGGCGACCCGGAAAAGTTCTACAAATTCGCGGGCGAGGCGCGCACCAAGGTCGGCGCGGAGCTGAACCTGATCGCCAAAGACCGCTTCGAGTTCTGCTGGATCACCGACTTCCCGTTCTATGAGTGGAACGAGGAGGACAAGAAAATCGACTTTTCGCACAACCCGTTCTCGATGCCGCAAGGGGGCATGGAAGCGCTTACCGGCGCGAAGGGCCGCGACGATCTGCTGGCGCTGAAAGCGTTCCAGTACGACATCGTCTGCAATGGCGTTGAGCTATCGTCCGGCGCCATCCGGAACCACAAGCCGGAGATCATGTACAAGGCCTTCGAGATCGCGGGCTACGGCCCGGAGGTGGTGGACGCGAAGTTCGGCGGCATGATACGGGCGCTGAAATGCGGGGCGCCGCCGCACGGGGGCATCGCGCCGGGCCTCGACCGCATTGTCATGCTGTTGTGTGGCGAGGAAAACCTGCGCGAGGTGACCATGTTCCCGCTCAACCAGCAGGCGCAGGATCTGCTGATGGGCGCGCCGTCCGAGGCGACGGCAAAGCAGTTGCAGGAGC
This sequence comes from Alphaproteobacteria bacterium, assembly GCA_041740655.1. GTDB lineage: Bacteria > Pseudomonadota > Alphaproteobacteria > Rhizobiales > Rhodomicrobiaceae > JAWXCE01. The sequence continues at coordinate 13,919 of JBGSLP010000092.1, read as the reverse complement.
TGCACATCCGCCTGAACCTGCCAAAGCCGTAAACCTGCCAAGGGCCGAACTTCTTGAGGCCGGGTGCGTTAAAAATGGGACTAGTCGAGGGCGCGGTGAAAGCGCAGTATTATTGTATGGGAGCAGCGTGATCCGCTAACGGTCTGATCCCAAAAACTGCCATCCGGGATTGCTCTAAAACCATGCTGACATATTTCGTGCTCCTGACCATCGCACTGACGCTGATCATTTCGGCGCGTTATCTGGTACTGTCCGGCCTCGCTCACTGGCTTTTGTGGGGGAGGGGAGGCGAGCGGCTGAACGCCGTGCGGCTCAACCGCGAGCGGCCCATGCGGCGAGCCATCCGCGAGGAGGTTCGGCTTTCGCTGGTCGCGTCGGCCATTCATGCGCCCTTTATCGCCGTCGCCCTGATGATGTGGTGGCGCTACGACGGAACCCAGATTTATATGAATGTCGGCGATTACGGCTGGCCGTATCTGTTTCTGAGCTTCTTCATCTATCTGGTCATTCAGGATAGTTACTATTACTGGGCGCACAGGCTGATGCATCACCCGCGCCTGTTTCGCGTCATGCATGCAGGGCATCATCACGCCCGTCATCCGACGCCATTTTCATCGTTCGCCTTTGACCCCGCCGAAGCGGTCGTGACCGCTTGGCTGCTGCCGGTCATGGTGTTCGTCATCCCCATTCACATAGGGGCGCTGATCGCGCTCGTCACCGTGATGACGGTCGCATCCATCCTCAACCATTCAGGATGGGAGGTCTTTCCGCGCTTTTTTGTCAACAGCGTCGTGGGGCGGCAATTGATTACCGCCACGCACCATAGCCACCACCATATCCGCTTTAACGCGAATTATGGCCTGTATTTTCGCTTCTGGGACCGCCTGATGGGAACGGACTCAGTCGCCCATTCGCCGCAAGGTTCATCCAGCCGCGTCAACATGCGTCCAGGCCGCCCCGCAGACACACGCCTTTAACGGCGGCGTCATGGCCTGACATCGCCTGTTCAGTTGATGTGCGTTGCGTACAGCTCGTCCGTATTCAACCGATAGCGCGTGTGCAGGTCCCGTATCCCCTGAGAGATCAGAATCTGGCAGTCGGTCGCGCCAATTTCCTTTGCTTCCTCAAGCGCGAATGACAGCATCCGCGCAAGGCTCACAGCCTGGCTTTTCTTGCCCTCGATGCGCCGCGCATCGTCCATACAGACCGAGTCATTGAATATCGCTGTTTTTTTCATTGGTATCCCCTGAATGACGCAAACTTTGAAGCCTCGCCGTCAGCTCAAATTTTACACTTATTTTAACGCCGAAGTCTGCAGATTACACAGTGGAAAGTCGTTTGGTTTCACCCTGCCGCAAAATAATCGCACTTTTTTTTATTATTCTTTAAGTGTTATATTGCATACAATCAAAGCGTGAATTTGTTCTTGTTCTATATTTGGAAAATTTTGTATACAGTATGCATCGCGGTGTTTTTGTACAACCTTAAATAAAAAAGCCCGTGATCACAGGATCGCGAGCTTTTTATTGAAGATTGCGTAGGATGCTAATCGAGGTAGAATTTTTTGCGGATATAGCCGGGAGAGGTGAAATTTTGTCCCTGGCCTTCCCAGAAATCGAGACTCATGCGGCGAACAGTGTACTCGCATGTGATCTCACAATAAACCCACGCGCCGCCCGGCAGCTTCACCTGTTTGCCCAATCTCGCTGCACGTACGGGTACGACGACAGAGCGTGAGCTATGATGGCTTTCGACAAGCACAAAGCGGTATCCATCATGCTTGGCGTAAGGCGCCTTTTTCATGCCGCGCCTCGGTTGGATTTCATCCACATATACATCGCGCGGGCGATAATCTGCGCTCGCAGTCCCCGAGAGAACGGCGGCTCCCAACACCGCTATCCCGATTTTTAATGCCGTTTTCATATCATTGCCCTTGTTTCGGATCGCCGTCGCCGTCAACGCATCAGTACCTCGCTCAACATAACGGCATGCGCGTGGCCGACGCAAGGCCCGCAGCGTTTAGTGGCGACGCGCTGGAAAATCAGGCATTGCTATGCGCGGACAAAGGTTAGAGGGCGGCATGGAGAAAATATTCAGTTATTGCGAGCGCGGCTCCAATCCAGCCTTTTGGGCCGAGCCGCTAAACGCGCTGACCAATCTTGGTTTCATCCTCGCTTTCGCGTTCAGCCTTCAGGCGGCGCGCGCGCGCCCGGCAGGCGAGCATGGCCCGTGGATGTACTTCCTCATCCTGACCGTGTTCGCGATCGGCGTCGGAAGTTTCCTCTTTCATACTCTCGCAACGCCGCAGGCTGCGCTTGCCGATGTCATCCCGATCAGCATCTTCATGCTGACCTATTTCGCCTATGCGCTGAGGCGTTTTATCGGCCTGAACGTCGTTTTTACGGTGCTCGGAACCGTCGGATTTTTCATGGTTTTGCAAATGGCTGGCGAACTGCGGTGCTATGGCGGCAGTATCGACTTCACAAGGCAGGTGCCCGCATTTCAAAGCACGCGCTGCCTGAACGGAAGCCTTGGATATGTGCCCGCGTTCTTTGCGATGGTGCTCATCGGCGCAGCGCTCGCCTTCAAGCGGCACCCGGCAGCCCTCTGGGTGCTAGGGGCCGCTGCGGCCTTCGCGATTTCGCTCACCTTCCGCACCTTCGACCGCGAGTGGTGCCGGATCTTCAGCATCGAGGGGAGGGCGATCGGCACGCATTTCATCTGGCACATCCTGAACTCGGTGACGCTTTTCCTGCTGTTGATGGGCGCGATCCGACATGGCGCGCACAACCGCAATCGTGTTGAAAGCGTCTGAAATATCGACGATAGTCGCGCCTTGTTTGCGGACGTGGCGAAACAGGTAGACGCAAGGGACTTAAAATCCCTCGGCTGAAAGGCTGTGCGGGTTCGACCCCCGCCGTCCGCACCACTCCAGCGCTTTTGCACTATTTAATCGAAGTTTGTGGAGGCGGATAAGGAGCCCAGCTTGCCTATAACAACGTCCGAGTTAATCATAATGAGTAAACAGGACGGACCACAGGGCATGATTCGAACGATTGGCGAGTCGTGGAGAGGTTATACTGAGCGACTATTCGCGCCCGTCAGCAACCAGTCGCTTGCCGCCTTCCGCGTGCTATTCGGCGCGCTCATGGTCTGGGATATCGTCCGCTACTACAACAAGGGATTAATCCGGCAGTATTACGTCGAGCCAACGCTATTATTCCCTTACGAGGCCTTCACATGGCTGAAGCCGCTTCCCGAGCCTTACATCCACTATGCATGGCTGCTCGCGGGCGTTTTTGCTGCATGTGTCGCTATCGGCTTTTTATTCCGCTTCGCCATCATCGGCTTTCTGGTTGTTTTTACGTACTTTTTCCTGCTCGATAAGTCGGTTTATCTGAACCACTTTTATATGATTATTTTATACTCAGTTTTGCTTGCCCTGACACCCGCGAACCGCGCTTTCTCCGTTGACGCACTGTTGCGGCCGTCATGGAAATCAAATGCGACGCCCTATTGGAGCGTGTTTGTCCTTCGCATCCAGACAGAGATCATTCTCATTTATGCAGGTCTTGTAAAAATCACTGAGGATTGGCTCAAACTGGAGCCCCTTGGCATGTGGCTGCGTGGGGTGGCTGACCGCGTACCGTTCGGCGATCTGTTTTATCAGGACTGGGTCATCGCTATCGGCGCGTATGGCACGATAGCGCTGCATCTCATAGGCGCGCCGCTGCTATTGATGAAGCGAACGCGGCTACCTGTGTTCCTACTTTATTGCTGCTTTCACATGATAAATGCCTATATCTTTCCGATAGGCGTCTTTCCATGGATGACCATGGCCATCACATTGATTTTTTTCGCGCCGAATTGGCCAAGTCAGCTATTGCGCTGGATTGGCGCAAAGTCAGGGCGTCTTGTTTCTCTGTCCATGGAAGCCCATACGCCCACACCTGCAGCGCAATTTGCAGTTAATCGCAGCCTTGCAGTTTTTATCTCTGTTTGGCTCGCGGTGCAGGTTCTTCTGCCGCTTCGGTCGGTCTTGTATGCAAGTGACGTTCGCTGGTCTGGAGAAGGGCACTATTTTTCATGGCGAATGCGAATTTATGACCGACAATCCTACGGCTATTTCGAGGTTTTCGACCCTTCGACCGGTAAGCGTGGGCGCGTTAACCCGGGGACTTTCCTCACACGCCGCCAGATGCTGACCGTCATGGAGCGCCCGGATATGATTTTACGTAGCGCGCACTATCTTCGCGAGGTTTTTGCTGCAAAAGGAAAGCCCGATGTTCAGATTTACGGTGTTTTTGCAGTCTCGCTCAATGGTCGGGAACACCAGCTTCTCGTCCGCCCTGATGTCGATCTAGCCAAAGAGCAGATGCGGCTTCTGCAATCGGAGCCGTGGGTGACGGAGCTGACCACACCCCTCGTTCCTTGGCGCGAGCGCAAAAACGCGTTGAGCATCGACCTGTCAAAGAACTAGGATCATGCCCGGTCGGGAAACGCGCCGATCTTCTTGTGGCCCATGGCCCTGAGGCTGAGATTTCTCCCCGCGACCATCCATGGATAAAAAACGCGCGACATCGCCCGCGACCTGAAGAAGGTTCGCATGAAGCGATTGACCAGCCCTGACGGCGTGCTCAGCAGCGAAAGAAGGTGGATGCACTCATGGCCATGATAAATGCGGCCGTTGAACCTGACCGCCATGCCTTCGTCGAGGTCTAGCCCTGCAGCCTTCACTTCCGCGACCAGCGGGTCGTCTGAGCGGGCGTCGATGATGCGCACCGGCCCGACGGTTTCGCGAAGCCGGAGCAGTTTTGCGTAACGCGTGCAGAACGGGCATTCGCCGTCATAAACGATTTCAATGCCGGCGCCGTCCTCATGACTGATCGTATTGCTCGCCATCGCTCTCCCCGCCTTTCACCGCACAATGATGGGGCTGCGTGGCCGGGAAAGGAAGGGCGCCAATCGTCACGAGGTCGCGCACCAGCTTTCGCGCTTGCCGCCATCATAAGGACGGGCCAGACCTTCCGCGATCATGGTCTCCGACACATCGCGACCATTCACATACACCCTTGCGAGCGAGCGGCCGTATTTGTCGATGCGGCCTGTTTCCTCGACCTTGACTTCGCCGGTTCTAAGCAACTCATCGAACCGGCGGGTCGCGACTTTGCCGAGCCTGCGTTCAGCATCGCATTTGGCGAACCGCGTTTCGGGCGTATCATATCCCAGTACTCTGTATGTGACGCCATACGGCGCTTTAAGGGTATCTCCGTCCACTACTATCCACGCGACGGCGAGATACAGCGCAAAACGAACTGCATGCATATCACTCTCCATGTCTTTCGCTGGAGGTTGATACGATTCGCGGCGCCACGCTAATTCGGACGCATCGACGCTCACACTTTCATCTGGTTTGGCATGAACGCGCGCTTGTATTTGACGGACGACAGATTAGTGTCGGGCATCCGCAGGATGTCGGAGGAGATCAGCGCATGACCAGCTTAAGCGAGCCGTCAGACGCAAATGCAAACCGCCCTAAAACTGGCCTTATCGCCGGGTTCATCTGGTCGATATTGGTTGCGTCGGTTCTGATAGCGCTGTCGTTGTTCGACAGGCTGCCGGAAGGGCCGGAGGAATGGACACTCGATTGGCGCACCGCGCTCTTCTCCGACACGCCCGCCGAGCAGAAAGAGGACATCGCGGTGGTGCTGGTGACGGACGACAGCCTCGCGAAATATCCCTATCGCTCGCCGGTCGACCGCGCGCTGCTCGCGAGGGCCGTTCGCGGTCTGGACGACGCGGGCGCGAAGGCCATCGGCCTTGATTTCATTTTCGACCGCCCGACGGAGCCGGCAAAGGACGACGCGCTGGCCGAGGCGGTCAAAAACGCCCGCACGCCGATCATTTTCGGAGCGATCGACCGGCGTGCGCGCGATGTGAGCGAGGAAAACTTCGCGTTCCAGGATGAGTTTTTCCGTAAAGGGGGCAGACCGGCCGCCCATATATTCTTCGGCACGGACGACAAGACCCTGACGATCAGCGACAACGTTATCCGGCGCGTTGGCGAGGCATCGACCCAGCCGGGCTTCGAAAAAAGCCTCGCGGAGGCGTTGGCGAACACGCAAAAGCCGACAAAGCCGCTCGATCCGCCGCTGATCGACTGGCTGCTGCCGCCGAAGGATGGCAACAACGATACTTTCCTGCGCCTTCAAATCCGCTCGCATGCGCCTGCCGCAGCCGACGCCCCGAGCGAGGAAGTCATTCCGCCGGAATGGCGAGCGGCTCTGAAGGGCAAATTCGTTCTGCTCGGCGGCGAGTTTGGAGACCGCGACCGGCATCTGACGCCGTTGTCGGTCGGTGGCAACGAGCGCATGCCGGGCGTCATTATCCACGCGCACATCCTGTCGCAAATTCTCGAACAGCGCATCCTGAAACAGCCACCACCCGCGCTTGAAGCCTTTTGCCTTTTCCTGATCTCGGCGGCCGGTTTCTACGCCGCGCGGCGCTGGGTCTGGATGCAGCGGGAATGGATCGTCTATGGCAGCGGTCTCGCCGTGCTGATTTTGGCCGGGATTATTTTGTTCACCCAGTTTAAGGTTGTTTTGCCCACCACGACTCTCCTACTCGCATGGCTGGGAGGCGTCTCGGGCGGATATTATTGTGACCGCGCGCTGAAACTGGCGGGTTTGGCGCGGTAACATGGAGGAGGAAAAAATGATGCGCGATTACTCCCGTAAAGCCGCCGCATTTGCTTTGGCGTTCCTTATTGCCTGTGCAGCCGCAGCGCCGTCTCACGCCGTGATGCTGGTGGAGGAATCGACGACGCCCAATCATAAACAGGGCGCGAGAATCGACGACGAGGCAGCCCTCGATGTGCCCGACGGCGCGAAGCTGCGGCTCTTCCTCATGGAGAGCGGTCAGTCCTACGTCGTGCGCGGCCCGCACGTGGGTACCTTGGCCGAGTATCGCAAAAAGCGCAGCACGTGGTGGCGGCGGGTGTTTGGCCGGTTCTGGTCCGGAAAGGACGAAAGCGATGCGCCGACCGGCGGCGTGCGTGCAATAGAACCGAAGTAAGCGCCAACTTCGCGTACTATCCTCTCATGAGAAACCAAAGCTTGGAAAAGCAGGAGATTGCGTGACCGCCCGAATTTATCAGCCGGCGAAAACCGCGATGCAGTCCGGGAACGCCAAAACGAACCTGTGGGTGCTTGAATACGAGCCGGAAAAGCCACGCGGTGCCGATCCCTTGATGGGCTGGACGAGTTCAGCAGATATGAAGCAGCAGATCAGGCTCGAATTTGCGACCAAAGATGAGGCGATCGCTTACGCCCAGCGTCACGGCGTGCCTTACCGTGTTCACGAACCGCATCGGCGCGGCCTCTCCAAGAAAGCCTACGCCGATAATTTCAAGTTCGGCCGCGTTGGCAGCTGGACTCACTGACAGGCGCCAAGCGTCGCGGTTGAGCGTTGTAGCCGAATACGCTATAAGCGCCAGTGTGCATTAGCCTTGCAACGACCAGGCTTCTAGCCGACGCGCGCCTAAGGTCCCGTAGCTCAACCGGATAGAGCACCAGCCTTCTAAGCTGGGGGTTGCTGGTTCGAACCCAGCCGGGATCGCCAATAAAATCAACGAGATGACGGCGGAAGAGAAGCGAACGCTCCCGATGTTTTACAATTTGTCAGGCAATGTTTTACAAACTCCGTTCCGTTTACGTTCGAGCCTCGGCGGCTTCCCACTTTAAAACCGCTGAGGCCGCTAGTTTTCGCTGATTGACCTGCCTGGCATAATGCTCGACCATTTGCCGTGATTGGCCCGTTATCGAGGACACCTCAGCGTCGCTACATCCAGCCTCCAATAGAAAAACGACAGCTGATTTACGGAGCCCATGAAAGACGCACCCTCCGTCTCTCAGGGATTGCATCTTGGGCCGTTTAAACTCGGCATTCCACGATGACTTGAAACCATCGCTCGTCCATGGAGTGCGCTTACTGCTGGTCAGAATATGAACGCTGTCCCGATGTATTTCACCGATTGCGGCCGTAAGGTTCCCATGTAATGGGATCCAAAGTTTTTTGCCGGTTTTTGCTTGGGTCACAGCGATCAAGCCGTCTCTTACGTCAGACCACCGCATGGCAAGCACATCGCTTTGTCTCTGTCCGGTATAAAGCGCCAGAGCCGCCGCCATCCATAGGTCTTGTCGCGCGCTGACCCTAAAATACTCGATCTCTTCCCAATTCCAGGGACGGTATCCGTCTCCGGACTTAAATTTTCGCACATGGGCGCAAGGATTGTCTGACCTCCACCCGCGCGGGACCGACCAAGACATCATTGATGACAAAGCGCGCAGCAGATTGTTCGCAGAGGCCGGGGACGCTGCGAACTTATCGCGCAGCGCCAAGATGTGTTTGGCCTCGAGCCCTTCGACCAATAACTCACCCCATGCGGCTTTAACCCGCGCCAGATGACGAGACCATTCATCTTTGGTACGCTCGCCAAGACCCGACCATTCGGGGCTATTCTTAAAGGCCTGGATAAGCGCAGCGAAAGACCCGGCTCTTAAGCGGGAATGATCTGTCCCGGTCAGAGACCGATACGCATCCCACCAGGCCTTAGCCGGAGTTCCGTCGGAATCAAAAGGCGTTCCCGGCAGTCGCGTGCGGCCTGCATCCTTATTTGTCCCTCGATAGGCATGAAAGTAATAGTAAAAACGTCCGCGGGATTTCACTGTGTGGACGTGAGGCGGGAGGCTAACCTTTGCTTTGCGAGGGCGTCCCACGTTGAATGCCTTTCAGATACTCATCGTCATCGACAGAGGTATGTCTGTTCGCGCGCGAAGTCATATTACTCTCCTTTATGAAAGTTTTTACCTGCGCGAAGTCCCATCGAAGCAAATTACCCACGTTTTCGGGCTTTGGCAACAAACCCAGTTTAACATAATTATCGATCGTGGAACGGGAGCAATCCAGACGATAGGCTAGGGTTTCGGCCGAAACATAGTCTGGAGCGTAAGTTCGATTAAGACCCATAACGCAATTGCCACGTAAGAACACTTGACTGATGTCATGATAGTATCGGAAAGGGTCGCGCCTGCCTTCAAGATGACTAGTGAAAAAGGGCGCATGAGGCGTCAAGTAAAAGCATCTAGGAGGAAGCGAGCATTGTGCCAGCGTCCTTTCAACCGCGCCGAAAACGCCCCGTCCGAAGAAGGGGCGCTGGCCAAAGTCGCTTTCAGCGGAGTCAGGCTATTGTTCGCCGGTATACTTTCTGCGAGAGAACTTCGTTTGGCTCCGGCTCGGAAGCCGCTTGACTGCTATGGCGCGCCGTTTCGGTGTTTCAGCCGCCCCGTTTAAGCCGGATGCGATGTTGCTTGCCAAGTCGCTCGATTTTTCGGCCCAAGGTCTCGTATTATGAAGCTCCAAATGAGCTTGCAGAAACGCCGTCACCATGCGGATGCCACCATAATCGCATTTGCAGTCTCCAGTCTTTGAATCCGTGTGTCCGGCCTATCCCGCCGCTCTTGAAGGCGATGAAGCGTCAAAACCGGCGGTAGCCTCGATCATCCTCCCGCAACGGCGTTGCTGCGGCTTTCTTCCCCTGTCGCCCAGAGGGGCGTCATTCCTCGCGGAAAGACAACAAAGCCTATCCACTGCCGTTCTCCGCTCTCGCTTCGACCCTGAAGGGTGCGGGCTGATCGTTTTGCCGCTCGAGGATCGCCATCGCGGCCGCGATAGGCGCGGGCGCGAGATTTTCAAAGGAGACTAACCATGGCGATTATCGGCAGCTTTTCCAAATCCGGTGAAGGCTTCATCGGCACGATCAAAACCTTGAGCCTCAAGGTCAAGGCCGAGATCAGGCCGTCCGAAAAACCGAGCGACAAGGCGCCAGACTTTCGCGTCTTTTCCGGCCAAACCGAACTCGGCGCGGCTTGGAAGAAAACCTCAACCGAGGGGCGCGAGTATATTTCGCTCAAGCTTGACGATCCGACCTGGGCCGCACCCGTTTACGCCTCGCTGCTCGAGGCCGAGGACGGCAATAGCCTGAACCTTCTCTGGTCACGCCGTAACGGCGATTAATGGCCAGCGCCCCGTTTTCGGACGGGGCGTTTTTTCTCAAGTGCAGCGGCGCCGCCAACGCGGCAAGACTGATAGCCTAGTGAGGCCGAATGCTCGCGATTGCACGGAAGCGCACGCATTTGAGACCTTTTTCGATGAAACTTTAGATGGAGATTTGTTAGTTCTTATTTGAGACAAATTGTAGCGGCACATCCGCAACTCCAAGTCTCACATGGTCTTTTAGAGCCGCCACCAAAAGCCGTCATGCCCTTTGATCGAGATCGCGCCAGACGCAACCTGGACATTGACCTCCGACCAATAACGGGACCGTGGCCGCGGCAACTAAGCGACTATGACTATGTGCGCACCTTGTCAAAAGCGGATTGCGCCTGGGAATTTTTGCGCCGGAACCGAGACTACCAGGCCGATTATCGCGCCTCTAGAGTGATTTCGACGGTCACCCAAACGATCGAAAATGACATCCGGATTGTCAGGCAAAGCCGCGACTGCCCGACGGCAGAGCGGTGGGGTTGTCTTACCTTTGCCGACCCAGCGATCCTCGCGCCTTGTCCAGAGCTTTTCTGGCATCATGAGACAGGCGCGCCGTCGCTCGCCTGCATTGCCAGCGAGAGCGTCGATGTCGTCGTGACATTGAAGAGTTTGGCCGAACGCGGCGTTGCGCTAAGCTTGTTGATGATCGGCGACAAGCAATATCTCCGCGCCAGCAGGGGCGAAGCCACACTGACATTGACCATTACGGGAGCCTCGATTTTATCGAATGTCCGGTTGAGCTTTCAGGTCCAGGGATGCGCGCAGATCGGGCCCGGCATCGAAGCATTAAGGCTGTTCCAAAAGTTCCTCATTGAGGCTCCTGGCGAGATCGCGAACAAGCGCCCTTGGACAACGCGATGGCTTGGGCTGCGTGACGCGCTGATCGCCCTTGATGGAGCCCAAGCGGGCGCCTCTTATCGCGATATGGCGGTTGTTCACTTTGGTGGACAACGCGTCGCGAACGAATGGCGCACGAATTCAGCCCTAAAGGACAAGGTGCGGAGGGCCCTCGCTAGAGGTAAGGCGATGCGGAATGGGGGCTACCGCGCGTTGCTGAATGGCGAGTGGCGTTGAGCCTACACTCGGTTTCGACACTCCAAACATCGAGAATAACGACGCTATTGTAGGGCATCGCATGCATTAGAGAGGCAAGCCATGTCCGAGATCACTTCGCCGTTCCTGAATATCGACGAAACCGCCGTTTATCTCCGTCTTAAAAAACGCACACTCGACAATATGCGCTGGCAAGGGATCGGCCCGCGTTTTCGCAAACACGGTGGACGCATCTTCTATCACCGCGACGAAGTTGTCGCTTGGTCAGAAGGCCGACGGCGGCGCGCCTCGTCCGGAGAGATCGGTTGACCCGGCGCGGCCATATATTTGTGACGCTGGTTTCCTTCGTTGGCGTTTTTGCGACAATCTTCGAGCCGCATCCCGTTTTACCGTGGCTGGTATGGAATCCTTCCGAAAGCGTGCCGATTGGGATGTATACGGTTCAATATGACCAACCATTGGTGCGAGGGGACTACGCCTTAATTGCGATATCACCTAGCTGGAGAAATTTCGCTGCGGCGCGTGGCTATCTCCCGTCGGACGTGCCTCTCTTGAAACCGGTTGCGGCGCTGTTCGGCGATAAGGTTTGCCGGGTAGAATGCCGTATCACCATCAACGATAACGTCGTTGCCACCGCACGTCCTATGGATGGAAAGCGTCGGTCGCTGCCGCAATGGCACGGTTGCATTGTCTTAGGACCAGACGAGATTTTTGTCCTCGGCTTGCACCCAGCCAGTTTCGATAGCCGCTATTTCGGCGCCATATCTGCGCCTCAGATCCTCGGCCGAGCTGAGAAACGATTCTAGAAGGACTTTTTCTGGTCGTGGCTGAAAATGGCTGCAGCGTCTCTCGCGATCTGCAGACATTGTTCGAGTTCGCGGCACAGAACCGCGATCGCCTCCCTTGCGTCTTCATCAGGCGCCAGTAACTCTGGATCGAGAGCGGCACGCACTGCATCGGTGAGTTGCAGCGGCCTCAGAAGTTCCGATTTCTGCAGAACGCTGAAGACCTCGTCGCTCAATCCGTCAGCGTGGATCGAGAAGACGCCATCTGGCGCCATGCCAATGCCGAGTTGCGCTTTTTTGAAGATAAGGGGCTCAACCATCGCGGCATCGAGCAATGCCTCCACACCGACACCCCGGCCATTCTGATCGCGCAAACCAGCGCAATAGCCGTCCCCGTCTTGGCTAAGATCAAAGTATGGAGTAACCGTCAGCGATTGTTTCATGGCTTTTGTTTTCGTGTGGGACATGACACCACGATCCTGCTTCGGCAGCGATCGACGGCTCGTGTTCATAGCATATGCAATGCATAATGCATCCCGATTGATCGCATCCAAGGATGAACGTGCGTTATGTCAGGAGAAACTCTCGAATTATCCCGAAATGGGATAATCCGGGATTGGGATTATTTCGCGACCAGCTTTTACCCAAACGCTGGTCTAAATGCGCAAATCGCTCCGGTCGCCCCGCCATATCCGTCTGCAGGCCTTGCTCGCTGATCTTCGGCGCTCGCAGAATTTGACGCAAACTGAGCTTGCTAAGCGACTTGGAAAACCGCAATCGTTTGTCGCAAAGACCGAAGGCGGCGAGCGCCGTCTCGATGTGATCGAATTCATCGATCTCGCTACCGCTTTGCAACGCGATCCTGCCAGCTTACTGAAAGACATTGGGAGCGAGCCTGATTGATCATTTTCCCCAGTACGAAGACGACAGGCACAAGGGATTTCCTGTATGAGGTGAATATCCGGGTAATATACTGATGAACTCGCTCGCTTTTCACGGCCCTCACTGACATCCTCTTTTCACGTTTCCCGGGATTACAATCAAACGTCAGGATTCATTATGACGCTCTCGATGCATGAAGCGCTATTTCCGCCGGTGCTTCGCACCTTGGAAAGTTTAACAGCCATCCTCGATAAAGCTGTCCAGCATTGCGAAGCGAGAAAAATCGATCCCGCTGTGCTGCTACAGTACCGGTTGGCCCCAGACATGTACCCGCTTACCCGCCAGATTCAGATTGTGACCGATCAGGCCAAAGGCATGGCGGCCCGTCTTGCCGGAGTGGAAGTGCCGAGCTAACCCGACACCGAGACGACATTTGACGACCTGAAAGCGCGGCTTGCGAAAACGGCGGACTATCTCAGGAGTTTCACTGCGGATCGGGTTAACGGCAGCGAGGACCGCGACATTGTACTCAAAATGGGACCGAACGAGATGCGCTTTAAAGGCCGCGATTACGCCTTCGGCTTCGTCCTGCCTAACTTCTATTTTCATGCTGCGACCGCCTACGACATTTTGCGTCATGCGGGCGTTAATCTGGGCAAGCGTGATTTTATGGGCATGATCTGAGGGCGTGGTAGATAGCCGGTCGAGTCGCTATCGGCCAGAAAGATCGATTGCAAGTTTGTGCGTCGCTTAACGCGCCTCCTCCGAAGGAACAATCGTGTAGAGAAGCCAATCGGCGCACCTTTCATCTGCCTTTGATAGCTTGATATCCCTGTTATGCCGCCAATGCCCGTGATTATGGTGGATATCAAACGCGTCGCGGAAATGGATCGATAAGACCGACATTCTCACCGAATTTTAATCCAGCCTAGCGTCGATAACTGAGTTTCAGCCTAAGCGATAAGCGTAGTAAGCGTCCGGTGTTTGCACGCCGATCAAGTCTTGACAGGGTTTGCAGCTTTCCACGCCCAGGGCAGCAGTTCGTCGAGCCTGTTAACTGGATGTCCTCCGACCATGCGTGAGAGCACATCCTGG
>JBGSLP010000091.1:0-3998 GCA_041740655.1 Alphaproteobacteria bacterium | reverse complement strand
CGGCGGCGTGCGCGGCGCTCCTGCCCAAGCGCGTTCTGGCGGCGGCTCTCATCAGCCCGGTCGGACCGATGGCGGGGCCGGAGCGCCCTGAGAAAATTGGCCGCGGGCATTATTCGACCTTCCAGCTTTTGCCTCGCGTGCCGCGGTTCTACCAAGGGGCGTTCGGTTTCGGGCGGCTCGCGTTTCTGCACGCGCCACTTGGCATTTATGCTCTAATCATGAGCCGCGCGGGGCCGCAGGACTGGAAAATCCTCTCGCGCAGGGAAGTGCGCCTCAGCCTGCTGGGGGGCGTAGCGGAGGGAGTTCGGCCGGGCATTCGCGGCGCTATCGAGGAAATGCGTATTTTTTCGAGGCCATGGAATTTGCCGCTCGCCGATATCAAAGCGCCGTGCTTTCTGTGGCAGGGTACGGCGGATCGCAATGTGCCCCCGGCTGCGGCGCTCAAGCTCGGGGAACTGATCCCCGGTTGCCGTGTCGAGAAACTGGAGGGCGCTGGCCATTACTGGATATTCGATCACCTGCCCGAAGTGCTGGAAACATTGCGTCGCGCGTCGTTAGAGTCGCCTTTGGATGATCCGCCCGTCGGTGCTACCGTCAATGCGCGCTCGAACTCAAACCGGAAAGCCGCCAAGCGGATAAAGCGATCCTGATGATACCCATCCGCGCCTATACAGCGAGCGCCCGCGCGCCAGTAGTGGTTTACGCGATCATCGCCGCCAACATCGCAATGTTCGCCTATCAGCTATCACTGAATGAAAGCGATTCTCTGATTTTCATGCTGCGGAACGCGGTGGTGCCGCGCGCCTTCTTTGAGCCGGTCTGGGCCATCTACAACGGCATGAAACCGGGAGATTATTCACCTCTTCTCACCTCGATGTTCATGCATGGCGGATGGCTGCATATTGCGCTGAACATGTGGGCGCTTTTCATTTTCGGCCCTGCACTGGAATATCGACTCGGCCACATCCAGTTCCTGATCTTCTACCTCGCCTGCGGCATAGCGGCGTGCCTCTTGCACATTTACCTCAACAAACAATCTTCATCGCAACTTGTTGGCGCCTCGGGAGCAATTGCCGGAGCGGTGGCCGCTTACGCAGCGCTTTACCCGAAAAACAAGCTTTTCATTTTTCCGCTGCCGATACCCGTGCCCATGTGGTTTCTCGCGACAGCCTTTATGGGTCTGCAGGTTTATCAGGTGGTGGCGGAGATGAATAATCCGCTTCAAGGCGGTGGCATCGCGTGGTGGGCGCACATTGGTGGATTTGGCGCGGGCCTCGCTCTTCTGCCGTTTTTCATGCTGATCAGGCCGAGAAATGACGCGCCGCTGCCGCCGCAGGCTCTATCGCCGGGCGTGGTGAATGACGATCGCGGCGATAACCGGTCCACGCACGAAAGAGGCCCGTGGGGTTAGACTGTTCGCTTGGGCCGACGTAACGACTGCTTAGGTCGCGGCAATACGGGTTGCTGCCCGTAGGTTTCGAACTTCGCCAAAACGCGGTCCATCTCCGCATCGTCGAGGATATGGACCGCTCCCAGTTGCAGCACGGTGATGTACTGCGCCGCCAGCGCTTCCACCTCGCGCGCCAGATCGAGCGCCGCCTCAAGGGTATTACCGACCGCCACCTGCCCGTGATTGGCCAGAAGACACGCGCGGCGGCGCTTTAACGTTTCGACGATCGCCGCCGCCAGTTCCGTGGTTCCGAACGTCGCATAGGCTGCGAGCGGAATATCGCGTCCTCCGGCGACGGCGACCATGTAATGAAACGCAGGGATCGGTTTGCGCGCGCAGGCCAGCGCGGTCGCGTGCGGCGAGTGGCAATGCACGATGGCATGAGCGTCAGGCTTTTCGCGGTAAATGGCGGCGTGAAAATGCCACTCGCTCGAGGGGGCGCGGCTGGATGGCGGGCTTGATCCATCGGCGTCGACGAAGACGATGTCATCGCTGGTCAGAGCGTCATAGGGCATGCCCGTCGGCGTGATGAGCATGCCGTCGTTGAAGCGTGTGGATACGTTGCCGGATTGAGCAGGGCTCAGGCCGCCCGCGCTCATTTTCCGCGCGGTCTCGATGACGCCGCGCCTCAGGCTCGCTTCAACGCGATCATTCACGACCGCGCCCATAAAGCCCGAGCAGCCCCTCGCGGCTCGCAGGGCATACGCCGCGTTCGGTGATCAGGCCGGTTACGAGGCGCGCAGGCGTCACGTCGAACGCCGGATTTGCGGCGGGGCTGCCGGGCGCGGCGATATTGATCGTCGTCAACTCGCCCGATGCGCTGCGCCCCGTCATGTGAGTAACCTCATCGGCGGCGCGCTCCTCGATGGGGATCGCCGTCCCGTCGTCCAGCGTCCAGTCTATCGTTGAATGCGGCAGCGCCACGTAGAAAGGCACGCCATTGTCATGCGCGGCAAGCGCTTTCAGATAGGTGCCGATCTTGTTGGCGACATCGCCGTTGGCGGTCACACGGTCCGTGCCGACAATGCACAGATCGACCTCGCCCTTCTGCATCAGATGCCCGCCTGCATTGTCGGTGATTATCGTGTGTGGCACGCCATGCCCGCCAAGCTCAAACGCGGTGAGGCTTGCGCCCTGATTGCGCGGGCGCGTTTCGTCCACCCAGACATGCAGCGCAATGCCCTCATCGAAAGCCAGATAGATGGGGGCGAGCGCTGTGCCCCAATCGACCGTCGCCAGCCAACCGGCATTGCAGTGCGTGAGGATGTTGACCGGCGCGCCCGCCTTGCGTTCTGCATGCTGGCGAATGATGGTAAGTCCATGCTCGCCAATGCGGCGGCAGGTCTCAGCATCCTCGTCGGCGATTTCGGCGGCGCGCGCATAGGCGGCTGCCTCGCGCATGGTCGGCGGCCATTTGCGGACCGCCTTGTCCATCTGGTCCAGCGCCCAGCGCAGATTGATCGCCGTCGGGCGGGTGGCGCCGAGATATTCGATATTGCGGTCCAGCGAGATGTCCGACGCGTCGGCGCGCATGGCGAGCGCGATGCCATAAGCTGCCGTCGCGCCGATGAGCGGGGCGCCGCGCACCTGCATCGTCTTGATAGCCACCGCGGCGTCCTTCACCGTCTCCAGCCGCACGGTCTCGAAGCTGTGCGGAAGCTTGGTCTGGTCGATTACCTCCACCGCCCAGCCGTTATCCGCCACCCAGATCGTGCGGTAATGCCTGCCGTCAACCTTCATGCGTCAATGCCCTTCGAAGGCGATGAGGGAATGGACGGGGATGCCTTTGGATGTGAGTTTGCCCGTGCCGCCGAGATCGGGCAGGTCGATCACGAACGCCGCGCCAGAGATGACGCCGCCAGCGCGGGCGACCAGTTTCGCCGCCGCCTCGGCCGTCCCGCCGGTAGCGATCAGATCGTCGACGATGAGCACGCGCTCGCCGGGATGGATGGCGTCCTCGTGCATCTCGATGAGGTCGACGCCATATTCGAGTTCGTAATTCTGCGAGATGGTTTTGGCGGGCAGCTTGCCCTTCTTGCGCAACGGAACGAAGCCGGTTCCTAGCCGGGCCGCAACGGCGCCGCCGAGAATGAAGCCGCGCGCCTCGATCCCGACAACCGCATCGATCCCGGCCGCGTGGAACGGCTCGCATAGGCGCTCGATGCAGGCACGAAATCCGGACGCGTCTTTCAACAGCGTTGTGACGTCGCGGAACATTATGCCCGGCTTCGGGTAGTCAGGGATCGTGCGCACGAGCGATTTGAGGTCGAGTTGAACCTTTTGCATGGGCGCGCCTCTTTAGCCAGCAGCGATCGCCGGACGGGAAATCGCTATGAGGTGGTGTGTAGAACTGCACTTAATCAACAGTATCCGGCTAATCGGGTAAAGCAGTTTTTGCGGGCATCGAGCCGCCAATCCAGTTTATGCGCGCCGGCTCAAAACGCGGCCAGCCACGGCGTCGAGCTTGGCGAGGAGCGCCGGGTCGCGCGCCTCTGGCGCCGTGATGATGGCGAATTCGAGCGCTTTGTCGGAGCCGATGGGGCAAGGC
>JBGSLP010000090.1:0-2250 GCA_041740655.1 Alphaproteobacteria bacterium | reverse complement strand
GTTCGCCCGCGACCGCGACCACCCGCCGCCGCGCCGTGCCGCGATGCTCCATCCGGCTCACGATCTCCTGCCCGACATAGCACCCCTTCTTGAAATCGACGCCGTTGAGTTGGTCGAGGCACGCCTCATGCGGGAACGTGTCGCCATAAACGTAATCCGCGCCGCCTTCCGGGATGGCGAGTTGAATGCGGTAGGCGCGATAGTCCGCCTCGGTCGCGGCCTCTATCCGGCTCGCCAGACTTTCCAGATCGCCCTGTGGAGAGAAGACGCGCCACCCCAAAGGCGAGTAACGCGGATCGCAGTAGGCAGCGGCGCCCGTCAGCGCCTTGGCGTCAACCTCGCCCCATATCGCCGCAACGGCAAAGCGGGCGGACGCATCCTCCACCGCCACCTTGCTGCGTAGTTTGTACAACGATAACCGCTTGATGATGGCGGGCGCGAGCGCGGCGGGGCAGTCGAGCAGATAGGCGCTGCCTGCGTTATAAACGAGGAAATCGAACAGCACCTTCCCCTGCGGCGACAGCAGGCCGGCGAATATGGCCTCGCCCGCGCCTGCTTTCGCGATGTCGTTGGTCAGCAGCCCCTGCAGAAACTCGAGCGAGTCCTCGCCGGAAACCTCAATGACGCCCCTGTCGGGCAAAACGGCAATTCTGGGTCGGGTCATGTGGATGGGCCTTATGCGATGCGCAGTCTTAATACCGCTCGCGCCGTTCCGCAATTGCGCGCAAGCTTTGCGATGACTACAACAGCCTTATGTAAGCATGATCAAGCGGGTGCGCATGGCCTCCACGTTCGATGTCGTTCTCAAGGGTGGCGTGATCGTCAATCATGACGGCGTCTGGAGCGGCGATATTGGCGTGTCGGACGGGCGGATCGCCTCGCTTGGATGGATACCGGCCAGCGCCGCCAGGGAGGTTTTCGATGCGACGGGCTTGCACATCCTGCCGGGCGTCATCGACACCCAGGTGCATTTCCGCGAGCCGGGCGCCGAGCATAAGGAAGATCTGGAGACCGGCAGTCGCGCGGCGGTCATGGGCGGCGTGACCTCGGTTTTCGAGATGCCGAACACGAACCCCGTCACCACTACCGCCGCAGCGCTCGCCGACAAGGTCGCCCGAGCGCGCAACCGGATGTTCTGCGATTTCGCGTTTTTCGTCGGCGCCACGGCGGAGAATGTGGACGACATTCCCGATTTGGAGCGGCTGGAAGGCTCGGCAGGCATCAAGGTGTTCATCGGCTCGTCGACTGGAAGTCTGCTTGTCGACGACGAGGCGACGCTGGCGCGCATTCTCGCCAAACTCTCCCGCCGCGCGTCGTTTCATTCCGAGGACGAGGCGCGGCTGCGTGAGCGCGCCGCATTGCGGGTCGAGGGCGACGCCGCCAGCCACCCCATATGGCGCGACTAGATCGCCGCCCTTCAATCCACCGAGCGTCTCCTCCGGCTGGCGCGCGCGGCGGGCAAACGCGCGCATGTGCTCCATATCTCCACGGCCGAGGAACTGTCGCTGCTCGCGGCGAACAGGGATATTTCAACGGTGGAGGTCACGCCGCATCACCTGACGCTCGCCGCCGCCGACTATGCCCGGCTTGGCACGAAGCTGCAGATGAACCCGCCGGTGCGCGATGCCCGGCACCGCGATGCGTTGTGGCAGGCGCTTTCGCAAGGCGTGATCGACATTCTAGGGTCCGACCATGCGCCTCATACGCTGGAGGAGAAAGCGAAGCCCTATCCGCAATCTCCATCGGGGATGCCGGGCGTGCAGACGCTCGTGCCGATCATGCTTAATCACGTGAATGCGGGCCGTCTTTCCATCGAACGTTTCGTGGATATGACCAGCCACGGGCCAGCGCGGGTGTTTGGAATTGCTGGAAAAGGGCGGATCGCAGTCGGCTATGATGCAGATCTGACGATCGTCGATATGAAAGCGGAACGCACGATCACTGATGGCTGGATCGAAAGTCGCTGCGGCTGGACGCCTTACGACGGACTTGAAATCAAAGGCTGGCCGGTCGTCACAATACTGCGCGGTCAGTTCGCCATGCGCGAGGGCCAGATTGCAGCCTCCGCGCATGGCGCGCCAGTTTCATTTACCGAAAGCCTACCGCATAGCTGACTCGGCTGCCGGGCTCAGTCGAAGCAATTCCCCCCCAACGCCATCTCTGGTGTCGATCAGCACGATTAAGGAGCCATCACGATCTTGCATCACATCGCGAACGCGTTTGCCCATGTCGATCTTTTCCTCGCCCGTT
>JBGSLP010000089.1:0-4115 GCA_041740655.1 Alphaproteobacteria bacterium | reverse complement strand
CGGACGCGGGCGTTGCCTGATAGTCCGCAACGGGTTTCGTATCCGAGTTGATGCCCGAGAAGACATAGTCGCCGCCAACCGATGAATTCAGCATATCCGTGAGCGCCGTCAGCCCCGCCTTCGCCCCCGCGACGACGGTCGCTTTCGCGCTGGGGCTGTCGCGGCCCCCGGTCAGCGAGTCGAGAAAGATCTGCGCGTTGGTCGTCATCTGCCGCAGAGCGGCCTGCGACGCCTCCAGCCGCGTCGCGACGAGCGCATTGGTTTCCGTCAGTTTGCCCAACCGCTCATAGTCCTGGCGCAGCGATATGGTTTTTCCGGTCTCATACCCGAGCGTTGCGCCGACATCCGCATGGCGGCCTGTGGTGAGTTCCTTCTGGCCCTCAGCGAGCCGCGTTTGCAACTTTATCAGCGAGGTGCGCGCGGCCTCGGACACGGCCTTGGTGGAAATGAGCGATGTCATGCCGTTACCTCGCCGCCGCCAGTAGAGTTTCGAACATGCCGTCAATTGCGGCGATCAGCTTGGCCGAGGCGGCGTAGGAGCGCTCGACCTCTAGCATGCGCGTCATCTCATCGTCGATATTCACACCCGTCGCCGACGAAAGCGTCTGCGAGGATCGCTCCAGCATGGTTTCGCTGTAGTTCACATTCTCGAGCGCCGTTTTTCTCCCCTCGGAAAGCCAGGCGGCGGAGGACGCGACAAATCCCGGAAGCGCCGCCGTGCTTTCAAGGCTTGCGGCGCTATCGAATGGACGACTGGCGCTCAGACCGCTGGAGAGTGACAGCAACCTGTCGGTAAAGCCGGACGCAGCAGTGGCGTTGTAAATATAAGCCGCGCCGTTCATGCCGCCGTCTCGCAGCAAGCGCGGATTGCCGCCAGCGTCCGGATCGGCCACGGCATTCACGCGGATCGACGCCGCGATGCCGTTGACGACAACGCCCGTTGGTGGAATTGCGGGGCCGCCGGAGTAGGTGAAAAGCCCGGTTGCCGCCGCCAGCGATGGTGTGGCGCTTTGGTCGGTCTCGCTAAAAACCTCCACGAGCGCGCGGGCGGTTTCGTCAAGCTGGCGCTGGTAGGTGACAGCATGCTTGTCGCGCACCTGCGTCAGGCCGAAAATTTCCCCGGACGAAATCGGCATAGCCGCGCTGCTTCCCGTGACGGGCACGCCGTCGATCATGACGGCTGCGCCCTGAACTCCCGCCGCAAACGATGCCGTCGCCGCGAAAGTGATAGTTCTGGCCGTGGTCTCGAACAGGGTAACGCCGCCGTCCGTGTAAAGCGCCATATCTCCGCCAGCGCGGCTTAGCGGCCGGACGCCGATCAACTCCGCGATGCTCGACAGCACCGCATCGCGTTCATCGAGAGCGTCGGTTACGTCCGCGCCCGCTTGCGTGCCTTTGATAATCGACTCATTCGCGGCGCCGAACTGGCGCAGCAACTCGTTCAGCCGACCGACCCCGTCCGCAATCCCAGCGTCGGCGTCGCGGCGCGCAGATTGGACGACCGTGCTTGCCGTGTTCAGCGCAACCGCGAGCTTTTTGGCCGTGAGCACCGCCGATGTCGCCGCCGTTACATCACCGGGCGACGTCGCAAAGTCTTGAAGGCTCGAATCCAGCGCCTGAATGAGCGCTGCGGGCGACGCGTCCAGCTCGGGGTCGTTTATCGTGAGATCAAGTTGATCGAGCGCTTTGGAGACGGCCTGGTTTGAAGCCGCAGCGCTGGTCGCCGATAGTGAGTTCGCGAACAAAGCCAGGTTCGACGCCCGCGTTATCGACGCCGCCCGCACGCCGCCGTCGGCGGTGGTGACGAGATTGACGTTCTTGCGCGAAGCATGCGCCTCCCCGGCGCGCGCGATGTTCCGCGACAGGACCGAAATCTGTTCGGACTTGGCCCCGAGGCTCGAATTGGCGACGTTCGTTGCGACATTGAGCGACATTCGGCGCCTCCTATCGCTTGAGGTTCACGAGAACGTCGATCAACTCCGCTCCGGTCTGGAAGACCTTGGAGTTGACCGTGTAATTGCGCTGGGATTCGATCATCGCCGTCAGTTCGGTCGCCAGATCGACAGTCGATTGCTCGATTGCGCCTGAAACGATCGTGCCGAAACTGCCCTGGTTGGCGAAGCCGATCAGCATGTCGCCGGAGTCGATGCTCGGCATGTAGACGTTACCCGCGAGCGGATCGAGATTGTCCGGGCTGCGCACTGTGGCGAGCGGTATCTGGTACCCAGCGACGCGCGATCCATCCTCGAACACGATAAACATGGTTCCGTCCTGGCCGATCTGCACCTCGGATACCGCGCTCGGAGCGTTGCCGTCGCCCTTTGCGCTCAAAACCGTGTAATCCGCCGCCAACTGCGTAGTTTGCGAGAGATCGAGGGTGAATGTCGCCCCGTTCGGCACGGGGATGCTGAGAGATTGCGGGCTGGCCCCGGTCAGCGCGCCAGTGGTCGGGTCAAACGCAAGGGCGTCGTCCGCCAGAACCGCCGCCGCCGCATATGGAAACCCGCCGCCTGTTGCTGCGCCCGCCTGATCGAACGCCGCGACCTCCCAAGCATTGGCGCCGGTTTTCGTGAAGTAAACATCCAGCGTCAACTCGCGCCCGAGATTGTCGTATGCGATCAGCGAGGTTTTGGATGTGTATGCGGCGGTTGCAGCATTCGCCGATGGGAGATTTGCGGCGGCGACCGTCGCCGCATCGGCGTTGAGATTGACGTAGAGGTTGCCGGTGGTCGAAGGATTGGCCTGCATGCCTACCGACCCCAAATTAACCGGCTCAAGCCCGGCCGCGCCGTTCGCGACAATGCTCGGCGCGCCGCCCGCGAGGCTATAGCCCATCAACTTGAAGCCGCCCGCGTTGACGAGATTGCCCTCACCGTCCTCGACGAACGACCCGGCGCGCGTCAGCACCGGCTGCTCGTCCGAACCGGCCACGATGAAAAAGCCGTCGCCGCGCACCGCAAGGTCAGTGATCGAGGTGGTGTAGCTCAGCGCGCCCTGTTCGCTCACGCCATAGCGGATGTTGGTTTCGACGCTGCCGGACTGATAGTCCGACACCCCGGATTCGAGGATGAACGAGGAAAACTCCGCAGACGCGCGCTTGTAGCCCGCCGTGCTGCCGTTCGCGATATTATCGGCGACCGTGCCAAGACGGTTCGCCTGAGCCGCCATGCCCGAGGCGCTCGTTCTCATCATGCCGTAAAGGCTCATTCCGTCCGTCCGTTCTCATTGGAGATGTTGCAATCAATACTTATGCAGCACAAGAGATGGCTGTGATTCTGCTGATGATTCGACCTTCAGGCAAAGTATTTTAAGTAATTAAGTTTATTCTATAAATGTATTAAAACGTATTTTTGATATAGATGTTCAGTTTATTAAACTAAGCGCATAATATTCGATAGCCGAGGTAGCGCTGGGAGTCGATTGGGTCGTAACCGAGGCGTTCGCGCAACCTTTTGCGCAGCTTGCTGATGTGGCTCTCGACCACATTCTCGTCGATGTCTTCATCGAACAGGCCGTAGACGGCGTTGAACAGCTGTGTTTTGGTGATCCGTCGCCCTTTGTTCGACATCAGATATTCGAGAATGCGCCGTTCGCGGCGGGGCAGGGAGAGCGGCTCGCCCTTAACGAGTGGATCGCGCCCATCGAGGAAAACGCGCAGATCGCCCGCCTCATCCGGTCCTGCCGGTGCGCTGCTCCGCCGCTGGATGGCGTTGATCCGGGCCAGAATCTCTTTTACATGCACGGGCTTCCGGACAACGTCGTCAACGCCGGCCGCAAAGAGCTCCAGCGTATCCTCCAGCGATTTGTTCTCGTTCAGGGCGATCACAACGGCATCGCACCGGTTCTTGATAATCTTGGGCAGGTTCCGCCGCTCGCCCCATTCGCCGAGTAGAAACGCCTCAATCGCGACGATGTCACAGTCTGCCACGCCGCCCACCCAGGCGCTCAGATCGCTGGGAGATAAAGCGGCGGTCGCTATGCCCTCACGATTGAACCAGGCGGAAAAGCCGTCCTTCACCGAGTCGCGGTCATCGACAATAACGATCATGATCTGCCCCGAATCATTTCAATACTACGGGGAAGTTATGAATCAGGAGTTCTTAAGTCAATGAAGC
>JBGSLP010000088.1:0-6264 GCA_041740655.1 Alphaproteobacteria bacterium | reverse complement strand
GATGTTGAGGAGGCGTTGACCGCGGCGGTCATCCGTCTGGCGACGACTTACGGCCGCTACGGCTATCGCCGGATCACCGCGCTGCTTCGCGCCGAGTGCTGGCGGTGAACTTCAAGCGGGTCTATCGCATCTGGCGGCGGGAAGGGCTTGATGAGTGCCGCAGAAACAACCGAAACGCGGCCGCCTCTGGCTGAATGACGGCTCGTGCATCCGTCTTCGACCGGAGTGCCCCGGCCATGTCTGGTGCTATGATTTCGTCCAGGACCAGACGCAAGACGGCCGGCCCGTCCGCATGCTGACAGTCGTTGACGAGTTTACACGCCAGTGCCTCGCCATCGTCACGGAGCGCAAGCTGAACTCCGATGATGTTCTGCATTGCCTCACCGAGCTGTTCAGCATCCACGACCCGCCTGAACACGTAAGATCTGACAATGACAGCAAATTCACCGCCAAGGCGGTGCCGCCGCTGGCTCACGCGGATTTGCGTTCAGACGCTCTATATCGAGCCCGGCAGCCCATGGGAGAGGGAGAACGGCTACAACGAGAGCTTCAATTCGAAGCTGCGCGACGAGTTGCTCAACGGAGAAATATTCACAACACTCCGTAAGGCTCAAGTCCTGATCGAGCGCTGGTACCGACATTACAATACTGTCCGGCCACATTCCTCACTCGGCTATCGTCCGCCGGCCCCAGAAACGGTCTGGCCGCCAGCGTTCGATCTTCCGGCGGTAAAGGTCAGCGATGTTTGGCAGCACTTCGGGCAAGTGATCATCGGGCGCGGCGGATAACTTCGCTTCCAACTCTGCTCGCCGCGCTTCAAGTTCGTCCTTTCTGCCTTTTATCGACGGGTGCAAACATCCCCTCCTTGATCGGATCGCGTGACAGCCGCCCCAATATTTTCACCGCAAGATTGGCAACTCCACGGCAGCTTCCGCGCCGCTCTTCGCACAAACGTTCGCTAAGACTCGCTTGCGAGATCTACATGCTCGAACCTTTCAATACATCGGACAGGAGATCCACATGACCAAAACACAAAACTTTGCCGCCGCAGCGGTCGCAGCGGCAACCATCCTCACGGGCGCCGCACAGGCGGAGCCGGTCAAAAACATCGTGCTCGTCCACGGCGCCTTTGCGGACGGGTCGGGCTGGCGCGGCGTCTATGACGAACTCACCGCGCGTGGCTATGCCGTCGCCATCGTGCAGAACCCACTGACCTCGTTCGCCGACGACGTGGCGGCAACGCGCCGCGTCCTGAACCGCCAGAAAGGCCCCGCTATTCTTGTCGGTCATTCCTACGGCGGCAGCGTGATCACGGAGGCGGGCGCCGACGCCAAGGTGGCAGGCCTCGTGTATGTCGCGGCCTTCGCGCCGGAGATTGGGCAATCGACGCTTGACCAATACGCCGAGATTGCGCCGCCGCCTAACTTCGTCCCCGAGGAGCAGTCCGACGGCTTCGCCTATCTTAACGGTGACAAGTTCCGCGCCGGGTTCGCCGCAGATACGAGCGAGAAAGACGCCGCCTTCCTGCGCGACGCCCAGGTTCCCATCGCGATGGAGGCGCTAAAAGCCAAGGTGACGGCGGCGGCATGGAAAACAAAGCCGAGCTGGTATGTGGTGGCGACCGAAGACGGAGCGATCGCTCCGGAGTTGCTGCGCCGTACCGCTCGCCGTATCGGCGCCGAGACGACCGAAGTGAAAGGCAGCCATGTGGTGTTCCTGACCCAGCCCAAGGCAGTGGCGGACGTCATCGAACAAGCGGCCAAGTCCGCCGCGACGGTGAAAGCGGCAGCCCGGTGAGGCGCAGCAATAGCAGCGTGAGATAGCGCTGGCCGGGGAACATCCCAGGCGTTGCCAAGACACGTCGGTCGCGGCGCACGAAGCGGGTCTGTGACGGGTCGAGCAGGCAGGCGGCAAGATGACCAGCCGCGCCCAGTTGTACTGTGAACTCCCGCGCGATTGGTCGGCGCGCGGCGACCCTCCCCGGCTTCATGAACGTCTTCGAGAGTTGCGACGGGTTCAACCCGGAGAAGGCTATGGAGGCTCACGCAGCGTCCATAGACTTCATGCGCCGCGATAGCGCCGCAAATGGTCTACCAGCGCCCGAAGCTTCGGCGCGAGATGCCGTCTGTTCGGGTAGTAAAGATAGAACCCCGTGTAGACCGGCGCGAATTCGGCAAGCAGGGTCACGAGTTCGCCGGTCTCGATCCACGGGCGCAAACATTCTTCCGGCGCTATGGTGACGCCGCCGCCCGCCACGGCGAGCCGGATCATCAGGCGTAAGTCGTTCGTCGTGATCTCCGGCGCAACCGCAACGTCGAACTCCCGATCGCCCTCAATGAACTCCCAGCGGTGCGCGGCGATGTCCGGCGTTCGCCGCCAGCCCACGCAACGATGCGCGATGAGATCGCGAGGATGCCGGGGCGTTCCGTGCCGTTCGATGTAGGATGGCGCGCAGGCGACCCGCTCGATCTGCCGCTCCGAAACCGGGATCGCAATCATGTCCTGCTCGATCACGTCGCCAAGACGCACCCCGGCGTCGTAACCCGCCGCAACGATGTCGAACTCCTCGTCGGTGATGACAACGTCGAGCGTCACATCAGGGTTCGCGTCCGCAAAGCTCGCGAGCAGCGGACCGGAAATGAAGCTCTCGGCAATCGACGAGACGGCGAGACGCAGATGGCCCCGCGGCCGGTCACGCAAATCCGACGCCGCCGCGACTGCGGTTTCGATCTCCGACAGCGCTGGCGCAATGCTGGCGTAGAGCCGCTTGCCCGCCTCGGTCAAACTCACGCTCCGCGTCGTGCGATGGACGAGCGCGATGCCCATCCGCTCCTCAAGCTTGCGGATGGTCTGGCTGACCGCCGAACGTGTGACCCCGAGACGGTCAGCTGCCGCGCGAAACCCGCAGGTTTCCGCCACCGCCCGAAACACGGCGAGAGATGCAAGGTCGATGCTCATTGGTTAGCTACACTTATCACTGTGTGCAGCAGAAGGCGAGTTCTCTTAGCAGCCGCGCGCCTTTATTCCTTTGGCCGAGCGCGTTCGAAGTGATCGCGCAACAAACAACCGAGGTGATCATGAGTATAGACAAAGTTATTGCAGTTACAGGCGCGTCGAGCGGGATCGGAGAGGCGATCGCGCAGCATCTGTCGGAGCGGGGTGCGCGCGTTCTGATGGGCGCGCGCCGTGTGGATCGGCTGCAAGCCCTTGCCGGAAACATCGACGCTATAGGCGCACAAGTAGCTTACTGCCAGCTCGACGTAACACAACGGTCGAGCATGCTGGGGTTCGTTAACACCGCCATTGAGCGCTTTGGGAGGTTGGACGTCATAGTTAACAATGCGGGCGTGATGCCGCTGTCCCCGCTCGCCGCTCTCCAGGTTGACGAGTGGGAGCAGATGATCGACGTCAACGTGAAAGGCGTGCTCTACGGCGTCGCTGCTGCCCTGCCAGTCTTCAAGGCGCAGGGCCAAGGGCACGTCATCAACATATCTTCGATTGCCGCGTACCACATCTTTCCGATGGCCGCGGTCTATTGCGCGACGAAAGCCGCGGTGAATTTCATCAGCGAGGGGCTTCGGCAAGAAAATCAGGACATCCGCAGCACGATCATCTCGCCGGGTGTCACCGAATCGGAACTGGCGAACACAATCACCCATCCCGAAGCGGCGGCCTTGATCAACAACTACCGGCGGCAAGCCATTCCGGCCGACGCTATCGCGCGCGCCGTCGCTTTCGCCATCGAACAGCCGGACGATGTTGATGTCAGCGAGATCGTGGTTCGGCCAACTATGAGCGTGAACTGAAACGCTGCGGCTGTTAGCAGCCGCTCTAATCAACCACGATAGAAAGCAACCCAATCATGCGATTTCCAATGCAATGGCTGCGCGGGAGGGCGGCGATCCTTGCTCTCCTCGCCGCACATTCGGTCCAGGCCCAGCAAAGCGGCCCAGCTTGCCCAACCGCTGGCCAGGGTTCGCCAGACGCATTGTCGCGTGAGTGGATCCTAGTCGGCTGGGATCGCAAGGCGAACGACGGCGCCTTCGTCTTCCGCGACAAGCTCGACCGGTACTACGATTGGTCGACCGCTGACGCCATGATCTACGACGATGCGGACCCCCAGCGTCGCGTCGTCCGACGGCCCGCGGCCATGGCCGCCGCCGAGCCGAAGTGAGCGCCACGCCTCGCGAAATTTCAACGAACCTCAATGTAATCTGCACTGAAAGGAAACTTAGATGAAATCCAGCCTCACAATCGTGCGCGCCTCCCTCCTGGCGCTGATGGCGAATACGGCGGCGGCGCAACAAGACACTCAGGACAGCCATATGGAGGCACGAAACCACGCCATCGTTCGAGACGCTTTTGAAGCCTGGGCGTCCAAGGGAACCAGCGTCTTCGGACTGCTCGCGCCCGATGTAAAATGGACAATCCATGGCTCGGGTACGGTCGCGGGCACTTACAACAGCGCGGAGGATTTCGCTCGGCGCGCGTCGTGGCCGCTCATCCAAAGGCTGACCACCCCCGTCAAACCCGTGGTGCACCACATTTGGGCCGCGCGAGACCGGGTCATCATTCGTTTCGATGGATCGGCGACGACCACGTCGGGCAGGCCCTATCGCAACCAGTTCGTCTGGATATTTAAAATGGATGAGGGAGCGGTTGTGGAAGCGGAGGCGTTTCTCGATCTGGCGGCCTATCAAGACGTGCTGGACAATAACCAGCCTCGTGCACAGTAGCTTGCCGTTGTTAGCCAGACTATTCCCGTTCTTCGGAGCGCCGCCCGCAAGCACGGAAGCGGTCGGCCAGTGCGGGGATAAGATCGCGGAACATATGGCTGATGTTGGGAAGCCATGAAGCAGCAGGATGACCGGAGCGTCGACGGCTCTCGTCTCGCGATAGAAAACCTCAACGTTCTTAGTGGTTTTGCGTGCGGTATCGGACATTGAGCATAGGTTTCTTCTTCGGCTTAGCGAGTGCGCAGACCGCCTCCGCAATGTGAAGCGTCAGCATGGCGGCTGATCCGGCGGCCAGCGCGCTTAGGATGGCGCGGCGCGATGGCGTCACGGAGCTTGAGTGGGTGGCATTTCCCGCTGCGCCAGCTGGTTATTGAGATGAGAACGGATCCACCTCACATACTGCAGACACTCCATAAATACATTTAATCCGAATCGCGACACTCGAAGTCGAGGACGAGAGGAAGTCTTGAAACGGCCGGTTGGTGTCCTGATAAGTTTGCAAGCGGCTTCTCAGTCGCCGACGTGGCCCGTCCGCATAGCAGGAAGATTAGCGGCGATAACAAGTCGGCTCTGCTTGTGGTTTCACTCAGGCATCGCTCGATTACCTTATTGAGCCGACAATGAACTTTCCTCCACCACGGCTAAAACACCGCGCGTCATGGTAACTTTCAACCGGCTGCGAGCAGATGTGTGACCTCGGGGCCTTCGCTGCCTTGGTGGAGCGCGCCGATCTCATCCTGAATCGCACGGTCTGCAGCCGTCACGCGCTCGTGGTGGCGAAGATGCTGTGTCCAGGACGCCTCCTGCCAGGTTTCCACAAAGCGAGACGGATCGGCGGCGTCCTGGAGAAGGCGCCAGGAAAAGCCGCCACTGCGCCGCCGCGCCTGGCGGAGCCCGCAAATAAGCGCTAAAAACGCCGGACGGTCAGATTCCCCGATCCGGTAGGCGATCTGGATGGTCACGGGGCCGGTCTCAGTTGCGGCGAGCCCGACCGCCACGATCGGCGCCGGCCAGTGCATAGATGGTGCGAGATCCTGGTCGCCGCCCTGCTCCAGCCGCGCTGACCAAGTCAGGGGAATGGCGAGCAACGTTCCAATCGCCGCCGCCAGCAGGCTCGTCTCGATGCTGGTCATGACGGCGAGTTGCCCCCATGCAAGGCTGCCGACGGTCATCGATCCGAAGAAGACGGTCAGGAAGATCGAAAGCCCGCGGGCGCGCACCCAGTCCGGTAGCGCGGTCTGGGCAGAGACATTGAGGTTGGAGAGGACCATGATCCAGGATGCGCCCGCCAGTCCCGCCACACCAAGCGCAATGGCTTCAAGGCGCACGCTCGCCAGCACGACCATTGCAATGGCGACCCCGATCGTTCCAGCGGCGACGGCGCCGTTTGGTCCGAGGCGCGACTTCATCTTCGGCAGCAGCAAGGCGCCCGCCACCGCGCCCGCGCCGACGGCAGCCAACAGCAGACCGTAAAGACCCGCTCCGCCGCCCAGCAGGTTACGCGCGATGAGCGGCAACATCGCCCAGA
>JBGSLP010000087.1:0-5017 GCA_041740655.1 Alphaproteobacteria bacterium | reverse complement strand
CGTCATCGATCAAAGCTTTGACCTCGACATTCAGAGCCTTGGCGAGAGCTTCAAGCGTGTCGACCGTCGCCGCATTCTCGCATCGCTCAATCATGCCGACATAGTTACGGTTGAGCTCGGCCAAATCGGCAAGCGCTTCCTGGGAGAGATTTCTCTCCGCTCGCAATCGTCGAAGGTTTCGTGCCACTGTCCGCCGCAATTTCATGCGGATCAGCGCAAAGCATGGTGCGAAAACGATCCACCCAGTATACTGGGTAATCAGCAGCGCGACTTTTCTTAGCCTCACGAAATTTCATCATAGGCGCGATAAGCATACATTATACAAACTAGCGTGTTATGACACTCGCGCAGTACCCTAACCGATCCGCCGGTGCGGCCCCGACCGTAAATTTTCGAAAAGCAGTACGACCAGCAGGAACGACAATGACATCGTCTCTCAAACTAAATCTGAACTTTGAGTTCGCCGCTGACAGCGAGGTCTACAAGGCGAGCTTTCAAGGCGATGAGAGCAAAGTAGAACACCTCGCGCTCTCGTTGCCCGTGGAAGCCGTTGACCCGCTCGTGCTGACGAAAGCACAATTATCGATAAGCATAAGCACGAGCGGCGTGTTGACGATCCATCCCGAGGGCGTGAGCGACGAGATCTTGCGCCTTTTAATGGATGCCAATGCTCTACCGACGATGCCGTTAAGCGAAGCGATCCGTCGAACCCTCAATCCCGAACTTTTAGCGCCCGACGAAGATGCTGTCGAAGACCTCGCCAAGCTTCGCCAAGAGCTGGAGACGGCGCTGCAACTGACGAATGAGGCTTTGGCCAACATTCATTCCTAGACCGTCACAATTTTGCGGCGCTCCCGATGACGATCTGACTGCCGACAACGCCCATATAGCGGCCATCGAAACTATCAGGATGACCGCCTAGAAGAAAAAGTTGATCGTGCCGTAACAGGATACACCCGCGCCAGCCCGGCATAGGCCGGTTTACCCGGTCGGACGGTTTTGCTCGTGCTTTCAGTTCGCCGTTGATTGAAATCTCAAGGCCGTGGCGGCAAACAACATCCCCAGGTTTTCCGGCCACGATTTTCAACATCGGCGTTTCCGGCGCAAGATAACCATGCTCGACCGCAATTTTACTCCACGAGGACGGCGGATCGATAAGGACGATATCGCCACGGCTTACTTTAAGAGACGGTCGGATCTGATAAAACCCTGAAGGCACGCTTTCCGACACGTTATAGATGACATATGGCCGCCGCTTTTGGTGGGAAGCCCCGGCCAGCGCCGCAAGCGCGACAAAGCATGGCATAAGTTGGCCCAACACCGAATGCTTCAACCGACTTCTCCGGATGAGGCGCGCCGCCGCCGGCTTTCTGACCAGGCGGCGACCTCGTCACGATGGTAAAAAATCCGTCCGCCATGCTTGCGGAAGCGCGGGCCGATGCCCTGCCAGCGCATATTGTCGAGGGTGCGTTTCTTTAAGCGGAGATAGACGGCGGTTTCGTCAACGCTCAGGAAGGGGGAGACGAGTTCGGACATGGCTTGCCTCTCAAATGCATGCGATGTCCTAAAATAACATTGTCGTTCTGGATACTCGGAGTGTCGAACAAAAGCGTCGCTTCAACGCCACTCTCCGTTCAGCAACGCGCGATAACCTCCATCCCTCATTTCAATGCCTCTGGCCAGCGCCCGTCGCATTTTGTCTTTCAGGGCAGAATTGGTACGCCAGTAGGTAGCGACGCGTTCTTCGCCAAAATGAATAACCGCCATCTCACGATAAGACGCACCCGCCTGATCTCCGTCCAGCGCGATAAGCGCGTCACGCAGCGCCAGCCATCGTGCCGTCCACGGGCGGGCTGCCGCAAGCTTGCTCGGAGCTGAAACAAGGAACCCCTTAAACAGCCTGAGCGCTTCGATGCGGGACCCAATCTGGGGGCACCCCGGCACCTGAAAGTTTAGTCGAACGTTTGAAAAAATCGAGGCTCCTGTGATTGTCAGCATAAGCGTCGCTGAACCGCGGCTGGCGCGCAGATATTGCTTGTCGCCGATCATCAACACGCTAAGGGCGACGCCGCGCTCAGCAAAACTTTTCAGAGTGAAGGCTAAATCCAGGCTCTCGCTGGCAATGCACTCCAGAGACGGCGCGCCGGTTTCTGAGCGCCAGAAAAGTTCGCGACACGGCGCGTTGATGGCTGGATCTGCAAAAGTAAGACAACCCCACCGCTCTGCCGTTGGGCACTCGCGGCTTTGCCTGACAATCAGGATGTCATTTTCGATCGTTTGCGTGACGGTGGAAATCGCCCTAGAGGCCGGATAATCCGCCTGATAGTCGCGATTGCGGCGCAGAAATTCCCAGGCGCAGTCCGCTTTTGACAAGGTGCGTACGTAGTTGTAATCGCCTAAATTCCGCGGCCACCTAATGATTGGCCCGAGGTCAATGTCCGAGTCGCGTCCCGCGCGGTAAGGATCAAATGGCATGACGGCTCGGTGGCGGCTCTAAAGGCAATGTGGGACTTGAAGTTACGGATGTGGCGATACAATTTGTCTCAAATAAGAACTAACAAATCTACATCTAAAGTTTTATCGAAAAATATCTCAAATGCGTGCGCTTCCGTGTAACCGCGAGCATTCGACTTCGCTAGGCGATCAGTATTGCCGCGTTCGCGGCGCCGCAGCACTTGAGAAAAAACGCCCCGTCCGAGGACGGGGCGTTGGCCATTAATCGCCGTTCCGGCGTGACCAGAGAAGGTTCAGGCTTTTGCCGTCTTCGGCCTCGAGTAGCGAGGCGTAGATGGGGGCGGCCCAGGTCGGATCGTCAAGCTTGAGCGAAATGTAGTCGCGCCCTTCGGTTGAGGTTTTCTTCCAGGCCGCGCCGAGTTCGGTCTGGCCGGAAAAGACGCGATAGTCTGGCGCTTTGTCGCTCGGTTTTTCGGACGGCTTGATCTCGGCCTTGACCTTGAGGCTCAAGGTTTTGATCGTGCCGATGAAGCCTTCACCGGATTTGGAAAAGCTGCCGATAATCGCCATGGTAAGTCTCCTCTTAAATATCCGCGCCCGCGCCTATCACGGCCGCGATGGCGATCCTCGAGCGGCAAAACGATCAGCCCGCACCCTTTAGGGTCGCAGCGAGAGCGGAGAACGGCAGTGGCTAGGCTTTGTTGTCTTCGCGCGAGGAATGACGCCCCTCGGGGCGGCAGGGGAAGAAAGCCTTGGCCATGCCGTTGCGGGAGGATGATTGAGGCTATTGCCGGTTTTGACGCTTCATCGCCTTCAAGAGCGGCGTGATAGGCGCGGACGCGCGGATTCAAGACTGGAGACTGCAAATGTGATTATCGGGCTTCCTCATCGTGAAGGCGTTTCAGCGCGATCATTCGAAGCCGCATGAGACAAGAGACCTTTAGGCCGAAAATCGAGCGACTTGGCAAGCAACATCGCATCCGGCTCCAACGGGGCGGCTGAAACACCGAAACTGAGCGCCTTAGAGAGCAAGCCGTTCCGAGCCGTATCAAAACCAAGCCCTCTTAGACGTGCGTATCGGCGAATACAGGCCTGAATCTGCTGAAAGCGACTTTGGCCAGCGCCACGTCTTCCAACGGGGCGTTTTTGGCGTGCTTGAAAGCACGCCGTCGCAATGCCCCACTGAGATTCCTGACTGCTCGAAAATACTTTAGCTTGACGCGTTCAGCTTCCTTTTTCCCGACTCATCATATTGCCTTTTGCGGCATCCCGCCCGCCTGTTACCGCTCATTGAGCGCGCCAGTCAGGCGCTTGGTCGTCTGGATGGGATTACCTCAATCCTGCCAGCGCCGCCGCTGTTTCTCTACATGTATGTTCGCAAGGAAGCGTTGCTGTCGTCACAAATCGAAGGGACTCAATCCTCCCTTTCCGACCTGCTCATGTACGAGTTCGACGGAACCCCGCTTGTCCCCCTCGACGATGTCGTCGAAGTCTCCAACTATGTTGCCGCCATGGAACATGGCTTAAAACGTCTGCGTGACGGGTTTCCTTTATCGCTACGCCTTTTGCGCGACATTCACCGGGTTCTGCTCTCATCTGGCCGTGGCAGTTCAAAGCAGCCCGGCGAATTTCGAACCTCCCAAAATTGGATCGGCGGTTCACGGCCCGGCAACGCACTGTTCGTTCCGCCGCCCCCCGAGCGGCTTTTTGAATGTCTGGATGCATTCGAGCGCTATTTGAATGACGAGAAGGCCTACCCCGTTCTCATCCGCGCGGCCCTCGCCCACGTGCAGTTCGAGACCATTCATCCGTTTCTCGATGGCAATGGCCGATTGGGCCGACTTCTGATCACCTTCATGCTGTGCGCAGACGGCGCCTTGCGCGAGCCTTTGCTCTATCTCAGCCTTTATTTCAAAACCCGCCGCGAGGATTATTACGCGCTCTTGCAAAGCGTCCGCGAAACGGGTGATTGGGAGGCGCGGGTCGAGTTCTTCCTGGAGGGCGTCATCGAGACGTCAAGCCAGGCTGTCGAGACCGCCCGCCAGCTTTTCGCGCTTTTTGAGCATGACCGGCAACGGATTGTAGCGTTCGGCCGCGCCAGCGCCTCGGCGCTGCGCGTGCACCAGCATTTGCAACGCGCGCCCCTGATCGCTACACCGGAGGCCGCCCGCCTTTTGAACCTGTCGCAACCCACCGTTCAGAAGGCGCTCGATCAATTGCAGGACTTGGGCGTGGTGCGCGAAGTGACCGGCAAGAAACGCAAACGGCATTACAGTTACGCGGCGTATCTTACGATTCTGAATGAGGGCACCGAACCGTTATCGCGATAGTTGTCAGCATGGCGCGAGTCCACGGCGGTTCACACCTCTTCCCGGCTTTGCCGATCAACTCCACGCTTGTGGCCGGGTATCATGGGATCAAACGATCTCCTGAAACAGACCCCGTATTATGACAAACAAGGCGAGCAACAATGACACACAGACCAGCGACGATGATGATAGCGAACGGCCGAGCTACTCGGATACGCATAAGAAATCCCGGAAGAAATACGATAAAGACCGCA
>JBGSLP010000086.1:0-8618 GCA_041740655.1 Alphaproteobacteria bacterium | reverse complement strand
GTTGGGCGGTTTGGTTTACTGGAGGATTTATGCTGAGGCATACATTTGCATGGCTGGTGGTGATCGTCGCGATGGGCGGTATTGCCGGAGGCCTCACCCTCTATAAGCGAAACGAGATGAACGCGGCGCAAGCAGCGGCTGCCGCTTATCCCGAGCCATCCGAAGCCGTGGCTTCTGTGCGTGCGCGGAAGGGTGAGTGGTCTACGTCCACGCGGGCAATAGGCACTGTCGTCGCAATGCGCGAGTTGGAAATCCGCAACGAGGTCGCAGGCGCCATCGCAGAGATCGGATTTAAGTCCGGCGCGATCGTGGAGCCCGGTCAGACTCTCGTTCAGTTCGATACGCGTCAGGAGCGGGCGTCGCTGGCTGCCGCGCAGGCGGAGGCGAGATTAGCCAAGATCACGCTCGATCGGCGGGAAAGTCTTCGCACCAGTCCGGCGTTTTCCGCACAGGACTATGACCGCGCATGGGAGGAACTGGCTGGAGCGACCGCACGCGCCAACAATCTTGAGGTCGCAATCGACAAGAAAAGGATCGTCGCGCCGTTTCGCGCGCGGATCGGCATCACCAATCTTCAGCCGGGCGCATATCTGGATGTCGGAACGTTGCTGACCACTCTACAGGGCGTGGACCCGGAAGTTTACGTCGATTTTTCGCTACCGCAGGATAGCGCGGCCGCCGTCAAGCCGGGCTCTGTCGTCACCATCCTCAGCGCCGCTGTCGATAATGGCGCCATGACAGCCAAAATTGTAGCCGAGGAAAACAGCGCCGACAGCGTCGACCGCGCCGTCCGGTTCCGCGCCGTGATGGATAGCTCAGGCGGCAAGCTGCGCCCGGGATCGTTTGTCGACGTGATTGCGATAACGTCGCCGCCGCGTCCTGTCGTCATCGTGCCGCTGGCTGCCGTGCGCCGGTCTCCCTATGGCGAGCACGTTTTCGCCCTCGTCACGGAGGATGGCAAGCTGCGCGCCCGTCAGCGCGTCGTCCAGACCGGGGCCGTGCAGAATGGCGAAATCGCAATTCTGAAAGGCCTCGCGGCGGGCGAAGTCATCGCCTCGTCGGGCTCTTTCAAACTGCGCGAGGGGCTTCTGGTGCAAACGGACTTGCCGACCGCCTCGATCTCCTCAACAACCGTAAACTGAGCCAAGGGAAAGTGCTGTCATGCGCGCGATGGAAATATTCGTCCGGCGGCCAGTGCTCGCCGTCGTGGTCAATCTCGCGCTCGTGCTTGTCGGCTTGCGCGCGGCGACCCAATTGCCGATCCAGCAATATCCCCGCATCGAGAGCTCGTCGATCATCATCACGACTGTTTATGTCGGCGCGTCGGCGGAGGTCATCAGAGGCTTTGTCACGACTCCGGTTGAGCGGGCGGTGTCCTCGATTACCGGTATTGATTACGTTGACTCGAGCAGCGTCGCTGGCCTCAGCACCGTCACCGTCCGCCTGAAGCTGAACCATCCGAGCACGGTGGCGCTGGCGGAAGTCGGCAATCGGCTTGACCAGATTCGCAGCGAGTTGCCGGCGGAAGTCGAATCCCCGAGCGTTGAAGTTCAGCGCGCCGACAGACCCTACGCGACCTTCTATGTCAGCGTCACATCCGATGCGATGACGCCGCCGCAGCTTACCGACTATCTCACGCGCAATCTGCAGCCGCGCATGACGACGCTGCCCAATGTGCAGCGGGTGACGCTCGAAGGCGCGCGCCCGCAGGCCATGCGCATCTGGCTTGACGCCGAGCGGCTGGCGGCCTTCGGCGTGAGCGCCGCGGATGTGGAAACCGCCCTCACGCGCAATAACTTCCTCGCCGCTGTCGGGCGGACAAAGGGGCGCGAAGTCCAGGTCGATCTCCTCACGAACACCGATCTGCGCAACAAGGAAGAGTTTGAACGCCTGATCGTGCGCGAGGGCGATGGCCGCATCGTGCGCATTTCTGACCTCGGACGCGTCGAGTTGGGTTCGGAGGAGGAAACCTCCAACGTTCGCCATAACTCAAAGGACGCTGTCTATCTGGCGGTCTGGCCCCTGCCGGGTACGAACGAGATCGGCGTCGCCTATGCGCTGCGCGCCGAACTTGAGGCCATCAAGCCGATGCTGCCGCCCGGCATGGAAATCGCGCTCGCCTACGACGGCACGGTTTATATGGAAAATTCGCTCAAGGAGATATTGTTCACCTTCAGCGAGACCGTGGCGATTGTCGGGTTGATCGTATTCCTGTTTCTAGGCTCGGCGCGCAGCGCGCTGGTGCCTCTGGTGACCATCCCGATATCGCTCATCGGCGCCATCGCCGCGATGATGGCCATGGGGTTTTCGCTTAACCTGCTAACCCTGCTCGCCATCGTGCTGTCGGTCGGCCTTGTGGTCGACGACGCGATTGTCGTCGTGGAAAACGTCTCCCGGCTCATGCGTGAGGGCAAGGGGCGCATCGAAGCGGCGCTGGCGAGCACGCGGCAGTTGTTCGGCCCGATCGTCGCCATGACGATCACGCTGGCCGCCGTTTATGCGCCGATCGGGTTTTTGTCAGGGCTTACCGGCGTGCTGTTCAAGGAGTTCGCATTTACGCTGGCCATCGCCGTGATCATGTCCGGCGTGGTCGCGATCACGCTGTCCCCGATCATGAGCGCCTACACCGCCTCCGAAGGCGGGCAGGAAAATCGCTACGCCCGGTTTGTCGGACATCTGCTCGACAGGCTTGCTGACATTTACGGCAATACGCTCGACGCCATTTTGCGGGTCAAGACGCAGGTGCTCGTGTTCGCGGCATTCATTTGCGCGCTTACCGTACCGCTTTACATGCATTCGAGCCAGGAACTGGCGCCGGTCGAGGATGAAGGCTTCATTTTCCTCATGGTCGGCTCCGCGCCCGATGCATCCCTCGATTACACATCCGGGCACATGGACAAGGTCTATGCGGCCGGAAAGGCGCTGCCGGAGTTCGACTCGATGTTCGAGCTCATCTTCCCGTCGAACGGCTTTGGCGGCTACCTGTTCAAGAACTGGCATGAGCGCGAACGCAGCGCGCAGCAAATCCAGCCCGAGGTCTATGGCGCGCTTTCGCAACTGAAGGAGCTCCAGATTTTCCCGGTGCTGCCGCCACCTTTGCCCGGCGCTGGCAACTATGATGTCGAACTCGTCATCAAGGGGTCGGGGACGCCTGAGGAAATGGCGGGCTATGCCGGCCAACTGGTCGGGGCGGCGTTCGGCAGCGCGAAATTCCTTTACGCGGATACCGATCTCAAGATCGACATGCCGCAGGTGCGCGTGACGGTCCATCGCGAGCGCGTGGCGGACCTTGGCCTCGACCTCGCGGATGTAGGCCGCCAGCTCGGCGTCCTCCTTTCGGGCAATTACGTGAACCGTTTCGCTCTCGACGGCCGGGCTTACAAGGTGATCCCGCAGGTTGGCCGCGATGCGCGATCCGCCGCCGAAAACCTGCTCAATTACAAAATCCGCACGCGCGACGGGAAGCAGGTGCCGGTTTCGGCGGTCGCGAGCCTCGAAACGTCGACCGCGCCGCGTACGCTGACGCGATTCCAGCAGGCGGACAGCTTCAAGGTGTTCGGCGGCGTGAAGCCGGGCGTGACGAAAGCCGAAGCGCTCGTCGCGCTGGAGACCGCCGCGCGCCAGATTTTGCCCGCCGGATACACGATAGATTACGCGGGCGAGTCTAGGCAAATCCGGCAGGAAGGAACCACGCTGGCGGGCACGCTCGGCTTCGCGGTGCTGCTGATTTACCTCGTGCTGGTAGCGCAGTTCGGGAGTTTCCGCGATCCGCTCGTGGTGCTGCTCGGCTCGGTGCCGCTCGCGCTATCGGCGGCGCTCGTATTCACGTTCT
Organism: Alphaproteobacteria bacterium; assembly: GCA_041740655.1. Lineage (GTDB taxonomy): Bacteria > Pseudomonadota > Alphaproteobacteria > Rhizobiales > Rhodomicrobiaceae > JAWXCE01. The sequence continues at coordinate 4,786 of JBGSLP010000086.1, read as the reverse complement.
TCGGCTTCACGACGATCAATATCTACAGCCAGATCGGCCTCATTACGCTGGTCGGCTTGATCGCGAAAAACGGCATCCTGATCGTCGCCTTCGCGAATGAGTTGCAGGAAACGGGGATGGAAAAAGCCGCGGCGGGGCGGGAAGCCGCAAAGACCCGCCTGCGTCCAATCCTGATGACGACCGCCGCCACGGTTTTCGGCCATCTGCCGCTCGTGTTTGTGACCGGCGCGGGGGCGGAAGCGCGTAACAGCATCGGCATCATGCTGGTTACCGGCATGGCGATCGGCACGTTTTTCACCCTGTTCATTCTGCCGGTAATTTACGCGGTTCTTGCGTCGGATCACAGGCCGGCTGAAAGCCTCGAAGGCGCTACCGACGGCGATAAGGCGTTGCGGCCCTCGATGGCGTAACGACCGTGGCCGCCGACTTACGGCTGAATCGGGCCGACAGGCTTTCTTTTGCGCAGCCTGTCTGCTGCGGCCATACTCGTTCGTTCTTCAAAAAGAGGAGAACCAAAACATGCAATACGCGATCCTTTGCTACCACATCGAAGATGTCGTCACCGCATGGACCAAGGAGGAGGATGACGCGGTTATGGCCCGCCTTGGCGTCATCCACGACAGGCTGACGCGGGAGGGCAAGCTCGGGCCCAGCGCGCGGCTCCTGCCAACGACCGCCGCGACCACGCTCCGCAAGGATTCCGATCCGCCGCTTGTTCTGGACGGCCCGTTCGCGGAAACGAAAGAGCAATTGCTCGGGCTTTATCTCGTCGACGTGTCGGGGCTGGAGGAAGCTCTGGACATCGCGCGCGAGTTGACCCGAGCCAACCCCGGCGGCGCGTATGAGTTGCGCCCGATCTCGCTGTTTCTGCCCGGCGGTTTCAAGTGACGGAAATCGCCTGGGTCAGCAAAACGCTTATCGGCGCGAGACCCAAGGCAGTTGCAGCGCTGCTGCGCTACTTCCGCGACCTCGATATAGCGGAGGAGGCGTTTCAGGAGGCCTCGCTTAAGGCGCTCAAAAGCTGGCCGCAGAACGGCCCTCCGCGCGACGCGACGGCCTGGCTGATATTCGTCGGGCGTAATGTGGCGCTGGACAGCGTTCGTCGCGACAGCAAGCAGCAGGCGCTTCCGCCCGAAGAGCTGATCTCCGATCTCGACGACGCCGAAGCGCTCATGGCCGAACGACTCGACGCCTCGGATTACCGCGACGACATCCTGCGGCTTCTGTTCATATGCTGCCATCCTGACCTGCCAGCAACGCAGCAGATCGCCATCGCCCTCCGCACCGTTTGCGGCATGCCCGTCAAATCCATTGCCCGCGCCTTTCTGGTCAGCGACAGCGCGATGGAGCAACGCATCACGCGCGCGAAAGCCCGCATCGCCAAGGCGGATGTGCCCTTCGAAACGCCGGGCGCGCCCGAGCGGGCCGAGCGCCTCGCGGCCGTGGGTGTCATGATCTACCTCGTGTTCAACGCCGGTTATTCAGCCGGTGGCGAGGAAATCGCGGCGCGCCGCCCCTTATGCGACGAGGCGATCCGGCTGGCCCGCCTGCTGCTCCGGCTTTTCCCCGCCGAGCCTGAAATCATGGGGCTGACGGCGCTGATGCTGCTGCAACATGCGCGCGCGGCCTCTCGCTTCGGCGCGGACGGACGGCTGGTGCTTCTGGAGGATCAGGATCGCACGCTCTGGAACGGCAAGATGATCGCGGAAGGCTTCGCGCTGATCGACAAGGCTATGCGACATAACCGCCCCGGACCCTACCAGATTCAAGCTGCAATCGCGGCGCTGCATGCAAGGGCGCCGACCGTCGCGGAGACCGACTGGCGCCAGATTGACCTGCTATACGGCGCGCTTGAAAGAATGCAGCCGTCGCCGGTGGTGACGCTCAATCGCGCCGTGGCGGTGTCGAAGGTGCGGGGGGCAGCGGCCGCGCTCGCCATGATCGAGCCTCTGGCTCAGTCGCTTTCCAGCTACTTTTATTTTTTCGGCGTGAAAGGCGTGATGCTGCTTGAACTTGGCCGGGCGGAGGAGGCGCGTGTGGCGTTCAATCAAGCGATCGCTCTCGCCAACACCAGCGCGGAAGCCGATCACATCCGCATGCATCTCGACCGCCTCGGCGACAGCGCGAAGGTCTGAACCTTCCGGCTTGCCAAATATTTTCTGCGTCTTGTCGGATCGGCTTTCACTCATTCGTCCTTGGAAGACAAACAACGTCGGCAATCAAATCAGCAATCGAAACAGAGGAAACAGAGCAATGAAATTCATGGTTTTCGTGATGGCGGACCCGTCGACCGAGGCTGGCGTGCTGCCGACGACCGAGCAAATGGCGGAGATGGGCCGGTTCAACGAAGAACTTGCCAAAGCTGGGGTAATGCTGGCGGGCGAGGGTCTACACCCGACATCCAAGGGCGCGCGCGTCATCTTCTCGGGCGACAAGCGTGTGGTCATCGACGGCCCATTCATCGAGTCAAAAGACCTCATCGCCGGATACTGGCTTTGGGAGGTCGGCTCGAAGGAGGAAGCGATCGAATGGGTCAAGCGCTGCCCCAATCCGACCGGCGAGCACTCCCGGATCGAAATCCGGCAGGTCTATGAGGCGTCCGATTTCGGAGATGCTTTCACGCCCGAACTTCAGGCGCAGGAAGAGGAGCTTCGGAACCGGATTTCACAAAAATAAATCAGCAACTGCAAGGGGATAGCGCGAGGTTCGCCGCTGCGCGGAAGGGGTAGGAAATGCAAAAGATAACACCGTTCCTGTGGTTCGATACGCAGGCCGAAGACGCGATGAAATTTTATACGTCGGTTTTCAAAAACTCCAAGGCCGGGGTCGTAACCCATTATGGCGAGGCTGGTCCTGCGCTCAAGGGAACTGTCATGACGGCGTCATTCGAGCTGGAAGGGCTTCAGTTCACGGCCCTGAACGGCGGACCGCATGTTCAATTCAACCACGCCATCTCGATGCTGATCACCTGCGAGTCTCAGGAGGAGGTCGATTACTACTGGGATCGCCTCGGCGCAGGCGGGAAAGTTATGGAATGCGGCTGGGTCACGGACAAGTTCGGCGTCGCCTGGCAGGTCATCCCCGCCGTCTTGATGGAATTACTCAGAGACCCCGATCGCGAGAAAGCCAACCGCGTGATGCAGGCCATGCTGCAGATGGTCAAAATCGACATCGCGACGCTTCAACAAGCCGCCAAAGGCTAAAGGAGGATAAATGAACCCGCACAAAGTCGTTTCGCGCGATGAGTGGCTGGCTGCCAGAAAAGCGCATCTCAAAAATGAAAAAGCCCTGACGCGGATGCGCGATCTCGTCAATGCTGAGCGCCGCGCGTTGCCTTGGGTGAAGGTCGAGAAAAACTATGTTTTCGACACTCCGAACGGAAAAGCGAGTCTCGCCGACCTGTTCGATGGCCGCAGCCAGCTTGCCGTCTATCACTTCATGCTTGCGCCGGGATCTAACAACATCTGCAATGGATGCGCGTTGCTTGCCGATCATTTTGACGCCACGCGCATGCATTTCGAGAACGCCGATCTCACGCTGACGGCCGTTTCGCGAGCGCGGCTGTCAGAGATCGAGCCGGTCAAGAAACGGATGGGCTGGCGGTTCCCATGGGCGTCGTCGTTCGGCAGCGATTTCAACTACGATTTCGGCGTCTCGTTCACGCCGGAGCAGATCGCTCGGGGCGAGGCCCAATACAATTACGCCCCCACGTCCTTCAAATACGAAGACCTGCACGGCTTGAGCGTGTTCGCCAAGGATAACGCTGGCGTCGTCTATCACACCTACTCCACCTATGCCCGGGGCGGCGAAGCGCTGATCGGCGCATTCAGCTTTCTCGATCTCGCTCCCAAAGGGCGGAATGAGGACGGCATCATGAGCTGGGTGCGTCTCCATGATGAATACGAGGACCGCTCAGATAATTCAGACGGCTGCTGCCAGCAATCGCAAAAAGCATCCTAACGGAGCACTTTTCCCAAGGAGGAAACAATGTCGACCAAGATTTTCGTCAATCTACCCGTTAAAGACCTCGACAAATCCATGAGCTTTTTCACAGCTTTGGGCTTCCATTTCAATCCGCAGTTCACTGACGAAACCGCCGCCTGCATGGTTATCAACGAGCACATCTACACGATGCTGCTCACCCACGACAAGTTCGTGCAATTCACGACAAAGCCGGTTGCCGATGCAACAAAATCGACGGAAGTGTTGATCTGCCTGTCGAGAGAGAGCAGGGACGAGGTCGATGAGTTTGTCGATGCGGCGCTCAAGGCGGGCGCGACCGAGGTGAAGGAGCCGATGGATTACGGTTTCATGTTCAACAGAAGTTTCAACGATCTCGACGGGCACATATGGGAAATCATGTGGATGGACCCCGCCGCCATTCAATCGAACTGATCGAGAAGGGGTATCGGACATGTTCAAGACCATACTCGTCGTCGCCGCCGTCGCAGTCGCCGGGGTGCTGGTTTACGCCGCGACGAGGCCAGACTCGTTCACCGTGGCCCGTACGACCAGCATCAAGGCGCCGCCGGAGACCATTTTCCCGCTCATCAACGATTTACAACGTTGGGAGGCCTGGTCGCCATACGAGAAAAAAGACCCGGCCATGACGAGGACTTTCAGCGGCCCCGCGAGCGGCAAGGGAGCGACTTACGAATTCAGCGGCAATGGCTCGGTCGGCGCTGGGAAACTGGAGATCACCGAGGCCTCGCCGTCGTCGAGGGTTGCAATGAACCTGAACATGATCAAGCCGATGGAGGCAAACAACCGCGTCGAGTTCACGCTG
>JBGSLP010000085.1:0-2832 GCA_041740655.1 Alphaproteobacteria bacterium | reverse complement strand
AACTATCTGAATTCCTGGGGCAGACCGACCTTCCACGAAGATTCGGCCCATCCCGCCCCCAAACCCACCGGAACCTATCTAGCGCCCGGGTCGATTGCGGGCACGTCCAGCGTCTCCTCGTCGGCAGCGCCCGGAAGCGATGCGACGGCGCCGAAGACTCGATCAAATTCAGGGCTTTTGAAAGCCTCGATGCGGGTGTCCATCAGAGTTTGCCTTGCTTTCAGATCCACTGATTGACTATGAAATGGCGTTCGTCACGGCCGAATGGCGTGCGGGATCTCTCGCGCAGCGACGCATCGAGCGGCCCGGCGATGTCATAGCGCTCCAGGTCGAGATGCCCGGCGCGGCAGGCCTCCGCCACACGGGTCTTGAATTCGTCCAACGCGCCGAACGCGAGGCCCTGGGCGACGCCTGCGTCATACACCTGCGCGATGGCGACGCGGCCTGCGTATGGCCGGGTTTCCATCGCCTTCGCGATGCGCCTGACCGATGCGGCGAACTCTTCGATCCCGGGCTGTTTTGGCGGGAGGACGCGGGAGACTTCGCGAGGAGTGCGTAGCTGGGGCGAGGACGCGGCGCGGATCAGGCTCGCGGCCAGATCGGATTTCGTTCGCGCCTTGGCGCTGAGAGCGTTGGACAGCATTTGCGTCTCTGCCTCCGTCAAGGATGTGTGGGAGCCGCCAATATGGCCCATGATGAGCGCGGTGATGAGCGGATTTGGCCGTGCGTCCGATGACGACGCCTTCGTTAAATGACTCGCGTATTTCGGGAACTGATCGAGCAGCAGGCGCTTGGCCAGCGCAAAGCGAACCGCAGAGCGTGACGGCGTCTCGCCGATTTCAAGGCCATACAGCCGCGCGATTGCGGCAGATTGCAAGGCTTCGATCCTCGACAGGGCAATCATTTTCTTCCGGTCGGACGGCTTCACGCCGATCGCGATCGCTGCAAGAGCCTTGAGAGCGTAGGCTTCATCCGTCGGGCGGTTCGCCCCGAGCGTTGCGTCGAGCGTTGACTTGCCCGCGTCGGTGATGACAATTTTGCCGCCGCTCTCCGACAGGTAGCCATTCGCAAGCCCGGCCTTTACCGCAGCCGCAGCGCCGTCGCCCAACACGAGGTTTAGCCTCGCGCCAAGCTCATTCGCGCTCTCCGGCTGCCCTGCGATCTTCGCCCACGCGGTAGCGACCAGGTCAGGCGGAACGTTAGCCAGTCTTGCCGGATCGGCGGCAAGCAGCCCTGGCGCTTCCTGGCCGTTCATGGATGAGGTGTAGCTGGAGGTGGCAGGCAATCCCGAATCCTTAAAGCATCTCGCAATAGTTAACGTCTATTAACTATCTGATTCGTCGATTCCCGGACACTCCCGGTTGTACCGTACAGCGGATTTGGCGCTCCCGCCGCTTCATTTTGCCGCCGGTGTGGTGATCATGCCGCTAACGCCGTGATCGGTCTTGTCCCAGTGAAACGGCGCGGCGATGAGTTGATAAAGCGCGCGGTAAGCGGCGAGCGAAATCAGCAGCCAGTAGATGGGAACAAAGAGGAGGTGAGGGATGAGCTTTGTCAATCCTCGCGCTCGTAGCGTTGCGAGGCCAAGGCCAAGGGTGCACAAATATCCGGCGGCGAAGTTGAAGGCGGCCAGCAGCATGAATTGCTCGCCGAGGAAGCTTTCCGGCGCCTGAAATACTTGCCCATTCACGAGATCGGCAATGAGCAGGATATAGAAAAGCGGGTGGGCGAGCGCCGACAGGATCACGCTGGCGAAATGCGCCTGAAAGGCGATGAACCCGGCAAATCCAAGTTCGCGCAACGCCCGCACAGGGCGGCGCATGTGAACGCCGTAAGTCTGCATCCACCCCTTCAGCCAGCGGCTGCGCTGGTTGAGCCAGTTCATCGGCTGGCAGGCGGCTTCCTCCCACGTGGTTGAATCGAGCGTTTTGCAGCGAAACCCGGCGCGATAGAGGCGCATCCCTAGGTCGGCGTCCTCCGTTACATTAAAGGCATCCCACGCGCCAATTTTGCGCAGGGCCTCGATGCGGAAATGGTTCGAGGTGCCGCCGAGCGGCAGGGGCATGTTGAATGCGTCGAGCATCGGCAGCGTGCCGCCGAACAGCGATGCGTATTCGATGGCGAACTGCCGCGAGAGCCAGTTCTCGCTGTGATTGTGATAGGCGAGCCGCGCCTGAAGGCAGACAATTTCCGGCGGTAATCCGGCAAACGCATTCGCCGCCTTGCGCAGTTGATCGGCGTCGGGCTGATCCTCGGCGTCGAAAATGACGAGATAGTCCCCAGTCGCAAATTGCAGGGCGTAATTGAGCGCCTTGGGCTTTGTCTGCGGCTCGCTTTCCGGCACGATGATGACATCCACATTGCCGGGGAGCGCCATGCGCGCGACGGCGACGATCATCTCGCGGTCGTTGCTCTCCAGAACCAGCTTGATGTCGAGTTTTGACGCTGGGTAATCGAGGCGGGTCAAAGCCGCCACAAGGCCCGGGAGGACGCGCGTCTCGCGAAATAGCGGCGCCATGACGGTGTAACGCGGCAGATCGCGGTCCGGCAGAGATTGCGGCGGCTCTTCCCGGCGCGCGGCGACAAACGCATGGGCGGTAGCGCAGGTTCGCAGCGCCACGCCTAGAAAGAATATGATCGAGAACAATGCACAGAGCGCCGTCAGCGTCTGGCGCGGGAGGATGATCGCCGCCCCGACGGCTGCGCCCGCAAACGCGATAATCGCCAGCGATTGCCAGAGCCAGACGCCGGTCTGCGCGCTTTCATCGCGCCGCTCGATCGCCAACCCGTTGACAGCCTGGCGGGTCAGGCGCACCCCTTGCGCTTTGCCGG
>JBGSLP010000084.1:0-4107 GCA_041740655.1 Alphaproteobacteria bacterium | reverse complement strand
CAAAGGGTTTGCAATGACAATCGCCACAAGGTCGCGGATCGATCCCGCGCCATTAGACGATTTTGCCCAGAGCGTTCTGGACGGCCTAAGCCAATCGCCCAAGGCGATTCCGTGCCGGTTTTTCTATGACGAGCGCGGCTCCGAGTTGTTCGAGGCAATCACGCTGCTCGACGAATATTATCCGACGCGCACGGAAATTGCGCTGCTTGAGCAACACGCGACCGCTATTGCCGAACTGGCTGGCCCCCGCGCCTGCATCATCGAGTTCGGCTCAGGCTCCAGTCGCAAGACGGCGACGCTGATTGCAGCCATGGACGATCTTGCCGTCTACGCGCCCATCGACATCTGCCGCGAGGCGCTTGACGCCGCAGCCGAACGCCTTGCGCGCCAGTTTCCGGATTTGCCCATATCGCCAATCTGCGCTGACTTCAACGCGCCGATTGCGCTGCCGAAATCCATGCTGCCCCTGCGCAAGCTGGGCTTTTTCCCCGGGTCGACGATTGGCAACCTGCATCCGGATGAGGCGGTCGAGTTTCTGCGTAGGGCTGCAAGATTGCTGGGGCGCACTGGCGCGTTGCTGGTTGGCGTCGACCTGCAGAAAAGCGCCGACATTCTGATCCCGGCCTATGACGACGCGCAAGGCGTGACCGCCGAATTTAATCTCAACCTAATCGCCCGCATCAACCGCGAGCTTGATGGAACTCTTGATATCGCCGCCTTCGCGCATGAGGCGATTTACAATGAGGAGGTCGGGCGCATCGAGATTTACCTGAAAAGCCTGCGCCGACAGACGGCGAGCGTGCTTGGTCAGTCATTCGCTTTCAACGAAGGCGAGCGCATCCACACCGAAAACTCCTACAAATACTCCATCGAAGGCTTCCGCGCTCTCGCCAGCGAAGCCGGATGGCGCCCCGAGCAGTCGTGGGTAGATGCAAACGGGCTGTACAGCCTTCATTATCTCACGGTACAACAATAAAGATATTTAAATTTCACAAAGTGTACCGATGCGGGATGATACTCCAAAACTGATTGTCGGCATTGGCATGCGCGTTCTCCTCTCATCAGTTTTAGGTATACTCATCACGTCTTTTATGATTTGGCCTATAAGTGATTTGTTTGATATCTACCATTCAAAAACCAATTTATCTTTACTCGACGCAAGTTTTTCTGAGTTTTTCCTTGCAGGCTTAATGTTTTTTATTTTTTCAGTATTTTTTGGCGCTCCTCTGATAATCTTCGCTATGATTGTGGCCTCGTTATTGGAAGAAACGATCGAGCGTAACATCCTAATTTGGTCAATATTTACGCCCGTTTTTGTATGGCTGCTTGTTAATGTTTTTGTGATTGGAATCAAGCTTATTTACGGAGAAGATCGATCCAACATAGGCGGAACCTTAAGCGTTTTAGTGTTTAGTCCACTTTATCTTTTTTTCTTTGGATCAATGCCCGTAGCAATACTATTCTACTGGTCTACAAAAAAATTCTCGGAAAATTCCATTAGTGAACACAATACTGGAGCCTAAACAGGCACGACATCCACGGCCACATCCACTTTGTGCTCGCCGCCGCCAAGGAGCACGCCGGCGATGGGGCTGACGTCGTGGTAGTCGCGGCGGACGCCCACATACTGGTGCAAGCATGGCCGCTTGAGGCTATGAAATGAGATCGACAATCCGTCCACTTGTTAGCCGAACCCCTGCTTGCAAATATGGTTCAGATGCCAGACTTTCTTCAATGCGGCGGGAAATTGAACTTAAATGGTAATCTAACGTGTCCTTATTTCCAGTCTCCCAGTATTCAGCTTCATCAAAAACTTTAAGGCTTACAAACTCAGAAGCTATTTCCTTTAATAGTAGAATAATATTGATATGAACCGTTGCCGGAGCGAACTGCGTTTTTACATACTCCTGGACAAACAGGTCGCGATCGAACTCCAGTCGAAAAGGCTCGCATTGTGCGTGAGGGTACATGGCTATGCCGCGAGTTGGTCCACCATAATCCCAGTCTTTGTCATCACAAAAGCGGCTTAACTGCGCGTTGCGCTCATCAATAATCTCACTTTGCCAATACTCCTTGTTTGCAAACGAAACGGCGACTGAAATAACCTTTTCAAAGGCCGCTTCATCTTTAAGCTTGCCCTCAAAGTGTATAGTGATACCCATTCCAAAACTCATTGGATAAATTAATTGTGAGACTAACGAGTTAACAGGGGATCTTTGACGCCAGTTCAAACTAAACCGGCGCCACATCCACCGCCACATCCACCTTGTGCTCGCCGCCACCGAGGAGCACGCCGGCGATGGGGCTGACGTCGTGGTAGTCGCGGCCGTAGGCGATGGTGATGTGCTCGTCCGACGGGATGAGGTTGTTGGTCGGATCGAAATCCACCCAGCCGGTCTCGGGCGCCCAGACGGAAATCCAGGCATGGCTGGCGTCGGCGCCCTGCAATCGCGGCTGGCCGACCGGCGGATGAGTGAGCAGGTAGCCGCTCACATAGCGCGCGGGCAGGCCTAGCGAGCGCAGGCCCGATATCGCCAGGTGCGCGAAATCCTGGCAGACGCCCCGCCTGATGCGCAGCAACTCGGATACGCTGGTCGCCACGTCAGTCGCTTTCGGGTCGTATCGGAAATCCTCGTAAATGCGGGTGGTCAGTTCCATCACGCCCTCGAGCACTGGACGGCCTTGCGGGAAGCTCGGGCGCGCGTAGTCGTAGGCGTCGCGAGCGGGGCGGGCATAACGCGAGGCGCAGGCGTATTGCAGCAGGTCAAGATCGTGCGGCCCGGCGCCGCCGCCCAGATCTTTTGCGAGCGTCGACCACGACGCGGTCGCCGACAGGTCCGGCCTGATGCGCGGCGTCACTTCGATCTGCCCACGCGAATGGATGAGCAGCTCCGAATGATCCTGCTCGATCGTCAGGATGGTCGCGGGATTGCCGAGCGTGTCGATGAAATCCGTGCGCGCGGCCGGCGCCGGCTCGACCATGATGGTGTGACGCGAGACCGTCTGCCGTTCGGCGGCGCGCGGCGCAAGATGGATGAGATGATGCGACTGAGCCACCGGCGCCGTGTAGCGATATACGGTTTTATGGCTCAACTCGAAAATCATCAGCGGCGTCGATCCTGTGCGGCGGCTTAAATATGCGTGGTGTTGCGGGAGTAAACGCGGCGGAGTTCATCCTCGGTAAGGCTGAAATAGCGCCGTGTGATGGCTTCGGAGAGTTTCGGCAGTCCGTTTGCGATTTGCAGGAATAACGCCTTGAATTCCGCCCGGGAGCCGTTCGGACCGGCTTGCGCCAGTTGCGACACCTTCGCCAGGCGCACCGCCGTCAGCAATTCGAGAATCATCCGCTGCTCCTCGGTTTGTACGCCGCTTTGCGAAGCCTGCGGAAGCGCGCTGAGTTGCTCGTCCACAACCGCAAGCTGGAATGCGACGCTGCGCGGGTTGGCCTCGTCGAGCAGCAGCAGATCGAGCACGAGCGAGAGCACCGGCGCGAACAGGTAGCGGGAGCGGAAGGTGATGATGCTGTCGGCGGCCTCCAGCGTGAACAGCAGGCCGCTGGTCTCGCTGTCGTCGTCCTGTGCTTCGCCGAAAAGGGCGAGCAGAAGCTCGGACAAGCGCGCCGCACGCTCCAGCCGCCGCCCGATGTCGAGAAAGCGCCAGCCGGGGTTGCGCGTCATGTTTTCGGCGATCATGCCGTTGAACGCGGCGAGCGTCAGCACGCCCTGATCGAGCACATCGATGATTTCCGAAATGCCGCGCGGCGTCGCCTCACCCCGCCAGACGGGGCTGGTCTGGAAGGTCTGGAGCGTATTCCAGGCCTCCACCGAGAGCCGGTCACGGAGCACGCTCGCCACACGATGCGCGCTTTCAAGTGTGCTCGGGAGGCTGTAAACGCGGTCTGTCGAGGACATCAACGTGATGACCAGATCCTCGACCGCCTTTAGCGGCTCCCGAATTTGAGTTTTAGGGGCGACGAAATCCTTCGCCAGAATGGCGGCGAGCGCCATGCGCACCGCCTCGCCCGCCTGACTTTCAGCGCCATCGTCGCGCATCCGCGTCAATGCCGCGCGCAGTAGGCGCATCGTGCTGTCGGCCCGCTCGGTGTAG
>JBGSLP010000083.1:0-4852 GCA_041740655.1 Alphaproteobacteria bacterium | reverse complement strand
ATCATCACAACCAAGCGGATGATTTCAGGCGAAGAATTGAAATAGCGGAAAGGGCTGGCTGGTTTTCGAGGTCTGGGCATGACCATCGCCCTACCCCTATCACGTCACTTTTCAATCAGGTGCATTTGGTCTGACAGTGCCGGCGCATCGTTCTTCGCCAGCCTTCGGTGAACACCGACGATGCTCGGGCAGGCGCGTGAGCGCCTGCCCCCAATCAGGCCTTGTCTTTAAGCGTCACGGCACGTTCGCGAACCAGCGTTTTAACCGTCGAGAAGTCAGCATCCGACGGTAACGCCTTCGCAAATTCGCCATCAATTGCGGCGATGACCGCATCGCACAATTGTCCAATCCGCGCTCGCACGAATGGCGCGCCGAGCTGGGCATTGGCGGCGAACCGCTCCCAGTGGCGTGGCTCGATGTCTTCGAGAACGGCCTTGCCGCCTATTTTCATCGCCAGCTTCACATGCAGATTGGGATAGATGATGGTCGAGAGCAGATCATAGAGCGGCGCGAGGGTGATAACGCCGCCCCCATTACCACCACTGTGGAGCAAGCTGAAATTCTTGGCGTGGGCATCGGCATTGCCAATAATCAGATTGAAGATCGCGGCATCGAGGAGTTTCAGGATTTCGCGCGCGGGGCGCGTTGCTGCGCGACGCAGCAGCGCAAAACAGTCCGGGAAGATCGGTCCGCCTTCGCTGGCATATTTGCGGTGTGAGGGGACGCCAAGGGCTTGGGCAAAGTCTTCTTGATGGAGGCGGGTGACGATTCCCTCTGCGTCAATTGCACGGTCGTAGCGGGTGACGAGCAGAAATGACCGGTCCGCAACAACACGCATTTCAACTGCCGCAACCTCCAGCCCTATTGCGCTCGCTAGCGACATGCAGAAATATTCATTCTCTGTCGTGCCTTCAAACCGCGATATGGGTGGTTTGAGGATATGGCTTGTCGGTTGCCCTGGCGCAGGGAGCGCAATTTGCCCGTCGATCAGGAGGACGGGTAATTTGGATTGCGCACCCGCCAGCGAGAGCCGCAATCCATCTTCGCCTGCCAGCATGGGGCGGAGCGGGAGATGGTCGAGCAATTGCACGAGTGCATCGTTATCGAGCAGTTTTGGCGCGGCGTCGCTTGGTGACGCAGGCTTTTCCCCTTCGGGCAATAGCGTCAGTGCGCCCGCGACTTCGCCACCGAGATATTCGAGCAGCCGGAATTCATTGTCCGCCGACACGCCGAGCGCGCGCGCAATCGCCGTGCGCTGCCCTTCCTCTGGCAATATGCCGCCGAAAAAGGCTTGGACCGCGCTGCGTTTGAAAGGTTCGGCTTGCTTTGGAAGCGAGAAGGACAAGGCCGGTGCCTTGGGATCGGCCAGCCATGCAGCATCATAAGCAAACAGCGTTTCGCCATCGGGGCCGAGATATAGGCACCCGGAGATGCGGCCATCCCACCAGACAGATAGGCGGTCAGTCATAGGTTGCCCGCAGGTGGCGCGATGGTGACATCGCAACCAAGCGTCGCCAGAACATGCAGCACCTTTTCAAGCTGGATCGTGGGCTTGCCCGCTTCGAGATCGATGATGAAACGGATGCCGACGCCAGCCGCCGCTGCAAGCTCCGCCTGTCGCAGCTTCTGTGCCTTGCGTTCGCGATGAACGATCAATCCGAGTGACTTACTATCCATATTACCGAGCGGGACATTATTGGAAGCAATGGTCATTTGCAAGAGGATTATTCCTGATCGGGAATAAATTGAACAGATAAGCCTAAGCGGCCAAAATTATTCCCGTTCGCACACATTTTGCAATGACGCCTTACCGAACCAACGCGAGGGTGGTGTCAGTCTAACCGCAACTCGTCTCCGCTTGACGCAAGGATAGCAAAGATAAGTCGGCTCTCAAGCAGCAAGATTTTGCCACTCGGCCAAGGCAGCCGAGCGACGAGATTTATAAGTTTGGCGGTTTACGAGGTGACGTTCGGAGTTGAAGTGATTATAAATCGAGGCGTGGACGGAGACGAACTTCTGCAGCGTTTTCGTCTGTTGAAACCGCAGCATCGCGTACTCTCGTCGTCGGAACGGTAAGTGACTATTTTCCGCTCGATTATTGAGCCACTGGCCCATTATTCTGCGGTCGACATTCCCCAAATCACGCATTGCTGCTGGATATGATTTCAACCCATCGGTGACGATATTTTCTGCTTTCCCGTGACGTTTCAGCGCCTTCTTCAAGAAACGCAAAGCCGCGCGTTTGTCCCGTTTCTTCGTGACATAGCACTCTAAAACTTCGCCTTCGTGATCTACCGCACGCCATAGATAATGACGCTCGCCGTTGATCTTCACGAAGACCTCATCGACGCGCCAGCGCCAATGGCGGTAGCCACTGAACTGGTTCACTCGGCAGCGGCGAATTTGGCTCGCAAACAGCGGTCCAAACCGGTTCCACCAGAACCTCACCGTTTCGTGGCAGATGTCGATCCCGCGTTCGAAAAGAAGATCCTCGACGTTCCGCAAACTAAGCGGATATCGAATGTACATCATCACAACCAGGCGGATGATTTCAGGCGATGAGTTGAAATAGCGGAACGGGCTTTTGGAAGAGATCATTTCGACAGATTAGCAGCGCCCTGCCCGATCAGCTACTTTGCTCTGACAGTGCCCGTTTTTCTCATATCATCATCCTTCGCATAGCATCAGGCAACGTGCAACATCAAAATCCACTCAATTTGCCGCCTCACTGAATTCCTGCGAGATCGCAATTGAACCCTGCTTCATCGTTCCTTGCGCAATTGGTGCACCACCAATTAATATTGTGAGGCTCGCCGCTCCAAAGGCAAAAGGGTCTGCTTGTTCGGCTATGATCGTCATTGCACCGAGTATTTCGCTATCAGTCGCTGCTACGCCTGTAATACTGGCCCATTTCTCGGTCGTTTGCAGAATGCTGGGAGCGAGATTAATAGTCCCCTGAGGCAGGCCAGTGATTTGGACCGTGCCCTCAGGCCGATTTGACGAGCCAGACTGCCGCAGTTGGATGTCTGCAGTGAACCCCGTACTACCAATTTTGCCGCTAGCCCTGATGCTGCGATCCAACCCAAGATTCATTGGGCGCGCTGGTTCATGGGGCGAACGAAAGAGGGGCTTTCCTAAGGTTTCGATACTGAGCATGCCATCGCTCAACGCAACCTTGCCATTGAGAATGACAATCTTGACGCCGGTAGAAGGCAAATAAGGTTCTGTCATTGTGGCGTGGTCGATTACGGACGTTGGATCGAAGACCGTCACATCGGCAATCATGCCTGGCAACAAGTATCCGTGCTCGGTCAGCCCAATGATCGCGGCAGGCAAAGACGTCATCTTGCGTACCGCTTCACTCCAGCTGACCAGCTTTTTCTCCCGAACATAGTGGCCAAGAAATTTGGGATAGGAACCCCAATTGCGGGGATGGCCGGTCAATGATGTTGTCGCTCCGCAATCGCAGGACACGGCAGTCAGCGGATGGCTGACCAGCGCCTCCTGATCCGCCTCTGTCCCGAAGCGAAGCAGCACACGCCGCTCGCCTTGTTCGAGCAGACGCATGATTGCCTCGCCTGGTGAAACGTCGCCCATTTCCTTTATGACATCAGTCAATTCTCGCCGCATTTCTGAGAGATAGACACCGCCCGGGCCGCCCCAGCGCCTTTCAAGCTGGTCGTTAGTTTCGGTGTCGATAAGTTCACGCAAAGCAGGATCCCTGAAGCGTTCCAGCATAGCTGCTTCACCGCCATCCTGCGCCCATGCGGGGATAGTCAGCTGCTCCAGGCTGGTTGACCCGAAAGTGTAGGGATAAGCATCCATGCCAACGGGAACTCCGCGCGTTGCTCCATCTGTAGCTAGTGCCAAAGCGGCGTCCGCCTTGCCTTGATCCCCGCCTTGCAATTTCATATGTGTAATGATTGGCATCAGTCCGGATTTTTCGCCAATTTCTACTGTCTCGCGCATACCAGCCATCGAGCTGTAGCCATTGCCTGGAAAAACCCGCTCATGGTTGGTGAATCCAGTGCGCCACGATGCGGCCGCCTTGGCGACCTCTATTACTTCATCGGTACTTGCCCAGAAGCCAGGTTTGTAGTCGAGACCTGCCGATAAGCCGAAAGCGCCTTTGTCCATTGCCTCTGCCACGATACCCTGCATACGCTTAATTTCGGCGGTAGAGGCTTGGCGGTCGTCGGTTCCAACCACATCCTCCCAGATCGAGTTAAAGCCTATATAGGCGCCGTAGTTCAATCCCATGGGTACGCTTAGCTGTTTGACGAAATCAAGCGGACCTCCTCCATCAGGATTGATGATCGCAGTCGTCACCCCTTGGGTCAACAAATTGACGGGAAACCTATAGGCTTCGGGCGCACTATGATCGTGAATGCTGATGAAACCGGGCGTTACATAGAGTCCGCGGGCATCTTTTTCGACAGCCGCGGTTTCGTTTGAAAGGTCACCGACCGCAATTACGCGATCACCGATTATTCCGACATCGGCGATGCTGCCGTCGCGACCCGTTCCGTCAAACACCATGCCTCCGCGAATGATAAGATCAAAATCAGACGCTGAAACTTGCGCATTAGCGACGGACGATGATGTTAGCGCAAGCAACAAAGCGGCGAAAAGTTTGGTGGCTCTGTGTTCCATTTCATTCTCCTGATCAGGACATATTTACGCTCGCAGAATTTACGCTCGCAGAATTAGCGTGTCAACGGCGGAGTAAAATCAGGCCATATGGCGGCGCAAAAGTAGGCCATTTTCAGGGTTGAGCGTGATGGGTGCAAAATGGCGGCGGCCAGTCAGCCGCGCTTCCCAAATAGCTGGCGGTTGACTGGCCGCTTTGGCC
>JBGSLP010000082.1:0-9927 GCA_041740655.1 Alphaproteobacteria bacterium | reverse complement strand
GCGCTGGCGTTTCGGCTGTTGCAGCAGGGGCGTCGGAAGGCGCTGGGGTTTCGACCGTCGCAGCAGGCGCTTCGGCAGGAGGAGTTTGCGGCGCTGGGGTTTCTGTCGTCTGGGTTGCGGGCGGCGGCGCAGGCTCCTGAGCGGCGGCGCTTGGTTCGACCGGCTTGGGTTCCGGCTCCGACGCCTCAGGAATAGGATACTCGCTCGTTGCAAGCTGGACTGCAGGCGTTGTGACTGAACGATGTTCGAACGAGGGATTAAAGCCCAAGTCGGCTTTCGCAATATTCAATGACGAAAAAACCAGTGCGGACGCGAAAAGAAGCGTTGAGAGTGATTTCATCATTTTAGTCCAGTCAAAACCGTTAAAACGCTAATCTTGCGAGATAATAAACGGCTTGCTCGGGCGGGCCAGTTAAATCTTCGTCATACTCCGGCGCTCGTGCAAACTGACACAGGCATATTTCGTGTTATTGCCCGGGAAGCGGCTGTGGAGACTCGCTCAGGGTGCGGAGATAGGCAATGAGGGCTGCCCGCTCCTCGTCTCGCTTCAAGCCCGCATACGCCATTTTGGTTCCGGCGATGTAACCTTTCGGGTTGAGCAGAAATTCGTTCAGCGCCTCGTAAGTCCACTCGCCGCCTTTTTCCTTCAAAGCCGCCGAATAGCCGAAATCTGGCGCGGCGCCGAGCGCTTTGCCGACGATGCCATACAGATTGGGTCCGATGCCGTTTTTGCCGCCCTGATCGAACGAGTGACAGGCCGCGCATTTCTTGGAGGCCGCTGCGCCGTCCTCAACCTTCGCGTTCACCAGCAATTCGGCGATTGGCTTGCTTGCGCTCGCAGGGGCCGCCGCGTCCGCCGTTGCAGTTACAGCCGCAACTTCGACGATCTTGAGTTCCTTGAAATCTTTCCCCGCAGGCTTTCCGTCCGGATAAATCTCACTTATGAGCGTGCCGCTGCCGAAAATGACGAGCAGAGCCGCAAGCACCGAACCTGCAATCTTGTTGATTGTTAAGTCGTCCATTTCGTTTCCTCGCCGCTTTTCCGCCGATCACCTTGGCGGATATAAATGCTATTGCTTCAAGCTTGCAATCCCGTTACGCCGTCAACTCCGGAAAAGTCGTCGCGCACGGCACATTGTCGCAGAACGCTAAACTGCCATGCGCGCCAAGGAGACTTCATGAGCGAACCGCTGATCATCATCCCCGCACGTCTTGGCGCGACCCGTTTGCCGGGCAAGCCGCTCGCCGATATCCATGGCGAGCCGATGATCGTGCATGTATGGCGCCGCGTGATGGAGGCCAAGGCGGGGGCGGTTTTTGTCGCAACGGATTCAAGCGAGATCGCGGATGTGGTAAAGCGCGCGGGCGGCGAGGCGGTCATGACGGGCGGCCAGCACGAAAGCGGCTCCGACCGCGTTTTCGAGGCGGCGAACATCATCGACCCGTCCGGCGCGGCCTCGATCATCGTGAACGTTCAGGGCGATATGCCGACGCTCAAGCCCGATGTGGTTTCAGCCGCGCTGGAGCCGCTGGTCGATCCGGCGGTGCATATCGCCACCGTCGCGGCGCTGATCCATGAGCCGAGCGAGTGCCTCGATCCGGCGGTGGTCAAAATCGTGCCGACGGCGTTCTTAGCGCCGAACATTTTCCGCGCCATCTATTTCTCGCGGGGCGGCGCGCCTTACGGGGTCGGCGCTTATTATCATCATATCGGCATTTACGCGTTCCGGCGCCCGGCGCTGGCCCAGTTCGTGGAATTGCCGCCGTCCGCACTGGAGAGGCGGGAGCGGCTTGAGCAATTGCGCGCGCTCGAAGCCGGAATGCGCATCGACGTGCGGCTCGTCGACAGCACGCCGTTCGGCGTCGATATGCCCGCCGATCTGGAGCGCGCCCGCGCGCTTTTGGCTCCAGCGGCTGGCGGCGTATCGCCCCTCGCATCCGCAATCGCATAGATGTCCAAGCCCGCGACAAAGACCGGGGCGGACGCGCCCCAGCGCATAGCCTATCAAGGCGAACCCGGAGCCAACTCGCATATCGCCTGCACGACCTTCGCGCCGGATATGGAGGCCGTGGCCTGCCCGGTTTTCGAGGATGCGCTGGCGGCCGTCTCATCAGGCGCGGCAAAGCTTGGCATGATTCCCGTCGAAAACTCGGTCGCAGGCCGCGTCGCAGATGTGCATCACCTGCTGCCGGACAGCGGGCTGTTCATCGTGGGTGAGCATTTCGAGCGGGTCTACCACCAGTTGCTCGTGCTGCCGGGCGCGCCTCCGGAAAATCTCCGGACTGTTCACAGCCACACCCACGCGCTCGGTCAATGCCGCGGCGTCATCCGCGCGCTCGGCCTGAGGCCAGTTGTCGAGGCCGACACCGCCGGGTCCGCCCGCATGCTTCGCGAGGAAGGCGATCCGACGAAAGCCGCGATCGCGTCGCGCCTCGCCGCCCAGATTTACGGCCTCGATGTGCTGCGGGAGAATATCGAGGACGCGGCCCACAACACGACCCGGTTCCTCGTTCTCGCCAACGCTCCGCGCCAGCCGCAACCCGGCAATGGCCCGGTTATCACCACGTTCGTTTTCCGCGTCCGCAACGTGCCCGCCGCGCTTTACAAGGCGATGGGCGGGTTCGCCACCAACGGCGTCAACATGACGAAACTGGAATCCTATCAGCTCGAAGGCAGCTTCAACGCCACGATGTTCTATGCGGATATCGAGGGCCACCCGGCGGAGCGCATGGTCGCCCTCGCCATGGAGGAGTTGCAGTTCTGGTCGTCCGAGGTGCGCATTCTCGGCACTTACCCGGCAAGCCCATTCCGCGAAGAACTGAAACGGCGAGAAGCTGCGGTCTGATCAGCCAAACGAGCTGCCGCTCGGCAACGGGCCCACCTGCTCGGATTTGGCGCCGTCACACCAGAGCTGCATTGCCGGATGTTCGAGAACCGCACGCGCATAGGCCGACGCCGAGCCATCGTCGCCGAAGTCAGCCAGATTGACATTATACGTCTGGAAACGCGTCGTCACAGGCGCATACATCGCATCCGCCGCGCTGAAGGCGCCAAACAGATACGGGCCATCCACGCCATACTCGGCGCGGGTGGTTTTCCAGATATCGACAATGCGGCGGATGGCGACCTTTACGCCATCGCTGATATCCGGCGTCGGGTACATGGAGAGCACCTCCATCGGCATTTCCCGCCGCAGTAGGTAAAAGCCTGAGTGCATTTCCGCTGAAATCGAACGGGCGAACGCGCGCGCGCCTGCATCCTCGGGCCATAGCCGGGCCGATGGGTGACGCTCGGCGATGAATTCAATGATTGCGAGGCTGTCCCAAATCGTGAGATCAGGAGTTTTCAGAGCGGGAACAGTGCCCGATGGTGAATGCTCGAGAATGAGCGACCGCGACTCCATTCGCCGCAGCGGAATGCTGATTTCCTCGAACGGTATGCCAGCCGCCGTCATGGCGACCCACGGTCTCAGGCTCCACGATGACCAGTTTTTGTTTCCAATCACAAGCTTATAGAGCTTATCATCCATGGTTATCCGCCCTCGCTCAGAAAATTGACGTCAGACTTTAGTTAAGGGCGGTTCTCGTCCGAAAACCGCATACCACTTTTCGGGAACCGCCCTAAGATCGATACGCAATCCGGGAATGATGATGACTCGTTCGTTAACCGATATTCGCACTGAAATCGCCAGTTTTTTTCTCCCGCCCGACGCTGCGGCGAAACCTTTGTGGATGCTGGATGGCCGCCCCCCTTCATGGGATAAGCTCGCCGAGCCGGATCGGGCGTGGCTCAATGCGCTGAACTGGAAGCCTGCGCCGGGCATATGCCTCGCGCTTCCCGGCGAAGCCGGCATTGGCGGGGCTGTCGTCGGCCTTGGGGATGAGGCGAGCGCGAACTCGTTCCCGCTGATCGCTGGCGCCCTTCCTCACTACCTGCCGGAAGGCGATTACCGGTTCGCCGAAGACCTCGAAGCCCCCGAGTTATCCGCGCTTGCATGGGCTTTGGGCGCCTATGCCTTCCATGACTATCATTCGACGGAAAAGCGCGGGCCTCGCCGCCTTAGCCTTCCGGATAACGTTTCTCTCGATTTCATTCTCGACGCAGCGCAGGCGATCTGGATGGGCCGCGACCTGATCAACACGCCCTCGAACGATTGCGGGCCTGCGGAACTTGAAAGCGCGGTGCGCGGCGCAGCGCGTGAGTTTGGCGCGCAGGTGACAAGCATCGCCGGAGACGACCTGCTCGTCGGCGGCTTCAGGCTGCATCATGCCGTCGGACGCGCCAGCGATCGCGCGCCGCGTCTCATCAGCCTCACATGGGGCAATGAAGACGCCCGACGTGTCACGGTCATCGGCAAGGGCGTCACCTTCGACACCGGCGGCCTTGACATCAAACCAGCCTCGAACATGCTGCTCATGAAGAAGGATATGGGCGGCGCGGCCTCGGCTCTGGCGCTCGCGATCATGATCATGGCGGCGAAGCTCCCGCTGCGACTGCGCCTGCTCATCCCGGCCGCGGACAACAATATTTCCGCCAACGCCTTCCGCCCCGGAGACGTGATCCGCAGCCGGAACGGCGCAACGGTCGAAATCGGCAACACCGATGCGGAGGGACGCCTGCTGCTGGCTGACGCTCTCGATCTCGCGGACGAGGACGAGCCGGATACGATCATCACCCTCGCCACGTTGACAGGGGCGGCCCGCGCGGCCCTCGGCCCGGAGTTGCCGCCATTTTACACGAATGATGAGCCGCTGGCGGCGGCGCTCGCAGAGGCCAGCATGCGCGTCGGCGATCCACTCTGGCGCATGCCCCTCTGGCCGCATTATGAAATGTACCTCAAGAGCGATATCGCCGATCTGAACAACTCCGGCGGCGGCGGTTTTGCCGGATCGATCGTCGCCGCACTTTTCCTGAAGCGATTTGTGAAAAGCGCACGCCGTTTCGTGCATCTCGACATTTATGGCTGGATGCCGCGCCCGCTTCCGGGCAAACCTGCCGGGGGCGAACCACAAGGCGCGCGGGCGCTCTTCGACGTTCTGGCGCGTGAAACGGGCATGAGCGGATGAACAACCTCGTAGAACCGAAACGGCTTGATCCGAGGCGCACCGCCTTTCGCGAGGATTTGGCCGCGAAGCACCTCGAAGGCCGCATCCGCGCCGCAAAATACGTCGTAGGGGAAACCTTGCAGGTATCGGCCCCATCCGCGCCGCTCCGGCATGCGCCCCGTTTTGACGCGCCCATGCTGACCGAGGCGCTCAGCGGCGAACAGATTACGGTTTACGAGATCAACAACAACTGGGCGTGGGGGCAACTTCACACCGACGGCTATGTCGGCTACATGGCCGCCGATTGCCTGACGCGAATGATGGAGCCGACCACGCACCGCGTCGCCAACCGCGCCACGTTCGTTTATCCGGCGCCCGATATAAAGGCGCCGCCCTTCATGCGGCTCAGCTTCGGCGCCGAACTCATCGTGTTTGCGCAGGATGGAAAATTCGCCGAGCTGTCAAGGGGCGGCTTCGTGTTTGGAGGCCATCTGGTTTCGAGAAACGAGGTGGTGAAGGATTTCGTGCGCGTCGCAGAGCGCTTTATCGGTGCGCCTTATTTGTGGGGCGGCAAAACCTCCAATGGGGTCGACTGCTCGGGCCTTGTGCAGATCGCGCTACAGGCGGCGGGCATGACTTGCCCGCGCGACAGCGACATGCAGGAGGCGGAGCTGGGCGAGGCCTTGCCCAAGCTGGATTTATCGGCCTTGCAGCGCGGCGATCTGATTTTCTGGAAAGGGCACGTCGCAATCGCGACCTCACCCGATTTTCTGATTCACGCCAACGCCTATCACATGGAAACGGCGGTCGAGCCCGTGCGCCGGGCGGTGGAGCGGATTGCAGTGGAGGGCGGGCCGGTCACATCCATACGCCGCGTTGCTTTCGCCGAAGCGGAGACGCCGCGCCTCGTGGAGGCGGCAAAGACAGCACCGAAACCGGCAGGGCCGTCCTTGCCGGAGCCCAAACCGATCGCCGTCGCCAAAGCCGAAGCGCAGCAACCGAAGCCGGACACGCAAAAAGGCTGATCGGTCGCCAGGTGGAAACGGGGCCAAGTTTGAAAAACCCGGCCCCGCGCGCAGTTACGACATCGCTTCCTCCTTCTGCGCATCTGGCTTGCGGGTGCGCCACAGCGAATAGGCGACGCCAGCGCCCAGAATCGCGAATGTGATGGCGAGCGACCACTCGGCGGGGAACTTCGTCCACCCCAGCGCATCCGCCACGAAAATTTTCGATCCGATGAACACCAGTAGAACCGCCAACGCCTGCTTGAGATAGGCAAAGCGATGCAGCACGGCTGCAAGCGCGAAATACAGCGCCCTCAGGCCCAGAATCGCAAAAATATTCGATGTGTAAACGATGTAGGGATCAGTCGTGATGGCGAAGATCGCCGGGATCGAGTCGACCGCAAAAATCACGTCCGCAATCTCGATGAGAACGAGCGCCAGAAAAAGCGGCGTCGCATACAACAGCGGCTTTTGACCAGCCGCCGCGGGCAACCGAACAAAAAACCGCTCGGCGTGCAGGCTGTCGGTGACGCGGAAGCGACGGCGCATGAATTTCAGAACGGGGTTTTGCGAAATGTCGGATTCGCCATCCTTCCAGAACAGCATTTTGAGACCGGTGATGATCAGGAACGCGGCGAATATGTAAAGCACCCAGCCGAATTCCGAGACCAGCGTCGAGCCAACGCCGATCATGATGGCGCGCAGTATGATGACGCCCATGATCCCCCAGAACAGCACGCGGTGCTGGTATTTTCGGGGGATGGCGAAATAGCCAAAAATAATGGCGATGACGAACACGTTGTCCATCGCCAGACTTTTCTCGATGATGAAGCCGGTCAGATATTCGACGCCCGCCTGCTGGCCAAGCTGCAGCCAGACGAACACGCCAAAGCTGAGGCCGAGCACGATATATCCGGCGGACAGCGCCAGACTTTCCCCCGCCCCGATTTCGCGGTTGTCCTTGTGCAGCACGCCAAGGTCGAACGCCAGCAGCACGATCACCACGGCCAGAAAAATCAGCCACATCCAGAGCGGCTGGCCCATAAATAGAGACGTTAAAACTTGATCCATAAAACCCTCGCTGTTGTTGAGGGGCGGCTCAAGGCGTGGGATCGCGGAAATTCTAACGCCGGACCCAGAAACATCGAGCTCACCCGATGCGGTCCGACATCACGGCGCGAGGTCTGCGCTGTCAGAGGGGCCCGGCCCGCAGTCCCCAGATAGGGGCGACGATCAAACCCGGCAAGGTCAATCTTTGGTCGAAACCGCTGATGGCGTTTTCGGAAAAGCGAGTGACAACCTGCACGCAATCATTGTTAGATATTCAAGACTTAATCCGTTTCAGTGAGCCAAGGTTTCTCCGGCATGATGTCTTCAGCGTCAGAAGTGGTGATCGGCAAACCCGTTCAGGAGGTTTTCGACGCGTTCACGGATCTGCGCAAAACGGCGGCGCGCCTTTCCGGCGTGAGCGGCATCGAGATTCTGGCGGAAGAACCTTCGGGCGTCGGGACCAAGTGGCGGGAGACGCGCACCGTGCTTGGCGCGCCCGTCAGCCAGATCATGCAGGTCGAGACTGTCGACGCGCCCAACGGCTTTTCCGTGCGCGCGGACAATAACGGCGTCATCTGCAACACGCATTTCGCGTTCATCCCCGAGGGCCCCGGCACCAAGGTGCGGGCGACGTTCTCGGTGGTTCCGGCAACATTTGCCGCGATGTTCTTCTCGCCGGCCCTGTTCATGGTCGCAACGGTCGCCAAGAGCGTGCTCGACCGCGATCTGCTGGATATGAAGCGCGCAATCGAGTCCGGCGCCTAGCCGGTCGGCTGATAGACGGCTATAGCGTCGTGACAGGCGTTTTCTTCGGCTTCGTCCCGGTCGAGGGCGCTGTAGCTGAGGCGTCAAGTTCGAGAATGCGCGCGATGAGGTCGCGGGTTTCATCCACGCCGTAAAGCTCCACGAAAGGCCCGAAACGCGGCCCCTGGCTTTGGCCGAGCAGAACCTCGTAAAGCGCCGTGAACCAGTCGCGCAGCGGCTCGAAGCCGTGATCCTTCCCAACCTCGTAGACCATCGTCATGATGTCATCGCCGGACGCGCCGGGCGCGACACTGGCAAGACGCTCCCGCAGGTCGATCATAGCCGCGCGTTCCTGAGCGGTGGCGTCGCGGAACTTTTTGGCAGGCTTCACGAAATCGTGGAAATAGGCGACCGCGTAACCAACGAGCCGATCTAGCTCGGGGTGCGTTTCCGGCCCCGCGCCGGGCGCATATCGCCGGATGAAGCCCCACAGCACGTCTTTGTCGTCCGCATTGGACGCGCTCACCAGATTGAGCAGGAGCGCGAAGCTGATCGGCAGGTCGACGCTGGGCGGCGAGCCGTTATGGATGTGCCAGGCCGGGTTGTTCAGTCGCTCGGGAAGCCCCTCGCGCGCATAGCTCATGAGGTAGGCCAGATATTCGTCCACGCCTTTCGGGATCACGTCGAAGTAAAGCCGCTTGGCGGTCTTCGGCTTCTGATACATGAATAGCGACAGGCTTTCCGGCGTCGCATAGGTCAGCCACTCGTCGATGGTGAGGCCGTTGCCCTTCGATTTCGAGATTTTCTCGCCTTTTTCGTCGAGGAAAAGCTCGTAGATGAACGTCTCGGGCGGAGCGGCGCCGAGCGCGCGGCAGATTTTCGAAGACAGCATGACGCTGTCCATCAAATCCTTGCCCGCCATTTCATAGTCGATGCCGAGCGCCGCCCAGCGCATCGCCCAATCGGCCTTCCACTGGCATTTGACAGCGCCGCCGGTAACGGTCGTCTCGACGCGCTCGCCCGTGTCGGGGTCCTCGTAAACCACCACGCCGCGTTTCGCGTCGCGCTCCAGCATCGGCACCTGAAGCACCTTGCCGCTGGTCGGCGAGATCGGCAGAAACGGAGAATAGGTCGCGCGGCGATCCGGCCCGAGCGTTGGCAGGATGATCTCCATCACCTTGTCATACGCCGCGAGCATTTTCAGCAGCGTCTCGTCGAACATGCCGGACTTGTAGCAGTCCGACGCCGCCAGAAACTCATACTGAAATCCGAACCTGTCGAGAAAGCGCCGAAGCCGCGCGTTGTTGTGGGCGGCAAAACTAGGATATTCATTGCTGAACGGATCGGGGATGGCGGACAACGGCTTGTTGAGATGCAACGCCATCATCTCCTTGTTCGGCACGTTGTCGGGCACCTTGCGCAGGCCGTCCATATCGTCCGAAAAGCACAGGAGGCGCGTTTTTCGGCCGGTCATGGCCTCAAAAGCGTGGCGCACCATGGACGTCCGGGCGACTTCGCCAAACGTGCCGATATGCGGCAGGCCGGATGGCCCATAGCCGGTTTCGAAGATGACGGGCGCATCCGACGGCTTGTTTTTCAGCCGCGCGGCGATTTTGCGCGCTTCCTCGAATGGCCACGCCTTGCTGACGCTGATTGCTTCCATCTCGTTCATATCGGGGCTACGTTCATCATCGTCATGGTGTAGAAACCGTTTTGCATTCACTCTTTATGCGCAGACGCTATTGGGCTGCTTTAAACCCGTCAATGCTCCCATCGGACGCACTTGGAGTTATGCAGCCCAATTCCAACAGTTTCCTCTAAGATACGCTTTATACGTCACACGGTTTATGCTTATGCTGCCTCGAAAACACCCGAGAGATGAAAAATGCCCAAGACCCTGACGCCGCACCAAGCGCTGGTATACATCATGGTCACGATGTCAGCCGCCGACCGGAAAATTTCGGAGGTCGAACTTGAGCGCATTGGCGAAATCGTGAAGCGTTTTCCGGTGTTTCTCACTTTCGACCCGAGCCTGTTGGTGAAAACCGCCGAAACATGCGGAAATCTGCTGAGCGAAGGCGCC
>JBGSLP010000081.1:0-3151 GCA_041740655.1 Alphaproteobacteria bacterium | reverse complement strand
GCTTGAAGAAAATTCAACAGGCGAACTCGCTTTTGCCGCTGGCTACTCATCGAACGAGGGCGTGATCGGCGAAGTTTCATATACCGAGCGAAACCTTATGGGCAAAGGTCAGTATCTGAAGGTCAAACTGTCCGGCAGCTTCGAGAGCGCCCAGTTCGACATCAGCTTTACCGAGCCACGGTTTCTGGATCGTAATATCTCAGCTGGCTTCGACCTCTTCCACAAGGAAACCGACTACAGCGACGAGGCTGGTTACCAGAACCGCAAATCGGGTGGTGGTCCTCGCGTTGGTTTTGCGCTAGCGGAGTATGTCTGGCTGAACACAAGCTACACATTCACGCGCGATGAAACGTTCGATCTTGAAGATAATGTTTCTCTGGCTGTGCAGGATATCGAGGGAGTTTCGTACATATCTACCCTCGGTTACTCATTGGTCTACGACACACGCAACAGCAAAATGGCGCCGACAAAAGGTATTTACCTGATCTTCGGCCAGGATCTTGCTGGTGTTGGCGGCGATGTTAATTTCCTGAGGTCAACAGCTGAGGCGCGTGGTTATTATCCGATAGCAAAAGGTTTTACACTCGTTGGTCGAGCGACGGCTGGTTACATCGAGGGCTGGAATGGTGATGACGTTCGAATTGTTGACGCTTTCTACAGGGGTGGCGAAACCATTCGTGGCTTCGACACAGCTGGTCTAGGGCCGCGTGAACGTGGCGGCGATCAGGATGCACTTGGCGGCAAGGCGTTTTACTCTGGTACTGTAGAGCTTCGTATGCCGCTGCCTTTCATTCCTGATGAACTTGGTTTTGGCGCCGCAGTGTTTGCTGATGCAGGTTCAGTGTTTGACACCGATGTCGATCCGGGTCGTGTAAACGGGGGGATAATCGACGACAGTAGTGCGATCCGTGCTTCGGTGGGCGCAAGCCTTCTGTGGGCGTCGCCGGTCGGTCCGCTTCGCGCAGACTTTGCATATGCCTTGGCGAAAGAAAAGTTTGACGAAACGGAGCCTTTCCGGTTTGGCGCTTCGACAAAATTCTAGGCGTCTGGTCGTTTTGTCGGTCATGCATTTTAAACAGTTCTTTCAGGCCCCATTGGGGGCCTGATTTATTGGATGCTTGAATATGGAACATCCTGGCTTTTTTCAGCGCGCAGAGGCGGTAAGCGTTGAGAAACTTGCACAGGTGACAGGCTCGCGTTTCGAGGGGAATGCAGCCGCTCTCATTGAGGATGTGCGCCCGCTCGACCTAGCCGCGCAAGGCCATGTAAGCTTTTTAGACAACCCCAAATATCTCGGGCAGTTCTCGTCCACCAAAGCGGCGGCCTGTTTTGTTAACCCCAAGTTCGCGCATAAAGCGCCCGAGGGCGTCATAGCGCTGTTGTCGGATGATCCCTACCGCGCATTTGCCAAAGCCCTCTGGCTTTTCTACCCCGACGCCGGCCATCCGAAAATCTGTCCCTCGGCGCCGGAGTTTTCCACAGCGGTCGGGGCATCAACCGCTATAGACCCAACCGCTCGGCTGGAGGACGGTGTCGTCGTTGAGCCGAACGCTGTCATCGGCCCCGAAGTGCAGATTGGCGCTGGCACACGCATTGCCGCTGGCGCGGTGATTGGCTACCGCTCCTGCATCGGCCGGAACTGCTATATCGGCCCGCGCGCCGTCATCACGCACAGCCTTGTCGGGAATAATGTCGTTATTCATACGGGCGCCGCTATTGGCCAGGATGGTTTCGGCTTCGCCATGGGACCTTCCGGTCACTTCAAGGTGCCACAGATCGGGCGGGTGATCATTCAGGACAATGTCGAGATCGGCGCCAACACGACGATCGATCGCGGCGCCTTGCGCGATACCGTCATCGGCGAGGGAACCAAAATCGACAATCTTGTGCAGATCGCGCATAACGTCCGGATCGGTCGTCATTGCATCATCGTCGCCCAGGTGGGGATTGCGGGCAGTTCCGAGCTTGAGGATTTCGTGGTCATGGCCGGACAAAGCGCGCTCGGGGGGCATCTGCGCATTGGCGCCGGCGCCCAGATCGCCGCGCAGAGCGGTGTCATTGATAATGTGCCGCGCGGTGAAAGGTGGGGTGGCTCGCCGGCTCAGCCCTTGCTCAACTGGGCGCGCGAGCTCGCCATGATGAAACGTCTGGCGCGCAAGAAAAACTTGACCTAAACAGTCATCCAGACTTTGAATTCGCAAGACAGGTTAACGCGCATGGAGAATAAGCCGGTGGATGGCGGCGGTACGAAAACGGAACTGAAAACCGCCGACATTGCAGAGATCATGAAGCTGCTGCCGCACCGCTATCCATTTCTGATGGTCGACAAGATCATCGACATGGACGGCGATATGTCGGCTGTGGGCGTGAAAAACGTCACCTATAACGAACCGCATTTTCAGGGCCATTTTCCCAATTTCCCCGTCATGCCGGGCGTTCTGCTTATCGAGGGCATCGCGCAGACCGCAGGGGCGCTGTGCGTCAGCAACCTCGGCGCAAATTACGAGCCGCAACTCGTCTATTTCATGACCATCGACAAGGCGCGATTTCGCCGTCCCGTCGTGCCCGGCGATACGGTGTATTACCACGTCAGCAAGCGGCGTAATCGCGGGCGGGTGTGGCGTTTCGATGGAACGGTGCGCGTGAACGGGCAGATCGTGGCCGAGGCGGAAGTCAGCGCAATGATTATCGATCCGCGCACGCTCCAGTCCAGTCCAGAAAATTAATCAGGAGGCCTTGCCATCCAGCAGGCTCTGCCGCCACCTTGACGGAACTCAAATAGCTTCATGACCACATCCAAAATTCACGCGGCCGCTGCCGTCGATCCCGGCGCGCAGATAGGGCAGGGCGTAGAAATCGGCCCGTTCAGCGTGATTGGCGCGCATGTCGAAATCGCTGACAATGTGCGGATTCATTCGCATGTCGTCGTCACGGGGCACACCAAGATCGGCGAAGGCACGGAGATTTTCCCGTTCGCATCGCTAGGCCACAATCCGCAGGATCGCAAATTCCGCGGCGAGGCGAGCCGCCTCGTCATTGGCCCCCGCAACGTCATCCGCGAATATGTGACGATGAACGGGGGAACCGAAGCGGGCGGCCTGCTCACAGAGATCGGCGCTGACGGCCTGTTTCTCGCCGGCTCGCACGTCGC
>JBGSLP010000080.1:0-3020 GCA_041740655.1 Alphaproteobacteria bacterium | reverse complement strand
CCGCTGCGATTGCACATTCCGGCGACCGAGAAGCTTTATACGTGGTGGAGCTATCGGGCGCAGAACTGGCGCCTGTCGAACCGAGGTCGCAGGCTCGACCATATATGGATGACGGCGCAACTCGGGCGCAATGTCAGCAAGGTGGTCGTCGCTGATGTAGCTCGCGACTGGCCGCGCCCGTCCGACCATGTGCCCGTCATCACCGACGTGACGATCACCTGAAGCACGCCTAAACCGGCAGCCGGATATGAGCCTTCAGCCCGCCCATGGCGCTTTCGCCAAGAGTGATTTCACCGCCATGACTGCGCACGATGTCTCGCACGATGGCAAGGCCCAGCCCGGAGCTTTTCACGTTCTGATTGCGTGAGCCGTCAAGGCTGTGGAACGGCCGGAAAACTTCCTCGCGCTTGTCCTCCGGAATGCCAGGGCCATTGTCCTCGATGGTGATCGTAAACCAGCGCCGGGTCTTGACCGCCTTGATTGAAATGGTGTCGGCAAAGCGCGCGGCGTTCACCACGAGATTAGTGATCGCGCGTTTGAACGCGTTGCGACGCAGCGGCATGATGACAGGATCGTCGCGCACTTCGATGGTGAACGTCTTTCCGGGAGGCGCGCCCGCCCGCACCTCCTCAAGCAAGCGCTTGATGTTGATGCGCTTCATCTTTTCGCCGCTGTCGCCCTTGGCGAACGCGAGATAATCCTCCAGCATCTGCTGCATCTCGTCGACATCGGCGCGCATCGGATCGGCGTCGCGCGCGGGCATCATCGCAAGCTGAAGCCGGAAGCGGGTGAGAATGGTGCGCAGGTCGTGGCTGACGCCGGCCAGCATGGTGGTGCGTTGTTCGACATGCCGCTCGATGCGGTCGCGCATTTCGAGGAAAGCCTGACTGGCAAGGCGCACCTCACGCGCGCCGCGAACCTTGAAATCAGGCGGCGCATCTCGCCCGCGTCCGAACCTGTCGGCCGCATCGGCGAGGGCGAGAATCGGCTTGATTTGGTTGCGCAGGAACAGGATGGCGATGCCAAGTAGAATAAGCGAGGTCACGCCCATCCAGACGAGGAAAATGTGCGAATTCGAGGCATAGGTCTGACTGCGCGGAACGAGCACGCGCAGCACCGAACTTTTCAGCCTGAGCCGGATTTCCACGTGGCGCGAACCGCCTAGGGTGTCGATCCAGAAGGGCAGGCCGATGCGCCGTTTGATTTCCTCCGACAGGGTGGTGTCGAGGAGGTCAAAATACTGCCTCGGCGTTGCTTCTGGAAGGTCCTCTGGCGGCAAAAGCTGGATGACCAGGTTCAAGTGCTGCCGCGCGAGGCTGACGAGCGCCTCATGCTGCGATTCCGGCATCGTCTCCA
The DNA here is from genome assembly GCA_041740655.1 of Alphaproteobacteria bacterium. Taxonomy (GTDB): domain Bacteria; phylum Pseudomonadota; class Alphaproteobacteria; order Rhizobiales; family Rhodomicrobiaceae; genus JAWXCE01. Next base: position 1,664 of record JBGSLP010000080.1, on the reverse strand, counting down.
GCCCGTCGGCAATCATCGCAATGTCCTGCGTTGTCGCTGTGGACAGACGCCGCGTGACGGATTCCCAATGCCGCTCCATGAAAACGAAGGCGAGAATGGATTGCAGCAGAACGATCGGCGCAATGATGATGAGCAGCGCGCGGGTGTAAAGCCCCTTGGGGGCAAGCTTGCCCAACGCGTGCGCCGTGACGCGCCAGACATGGCGCAGCCGGCGCAATGGCCCCCGCGGCTTGATGTGGATGTTATGGTCTGAAATCGCAGTCATTATTCGACATATAGCACATACCCGCGCCCGCGCACGGTTTGCAGATAAACCGGGTTGCCGGGGTCGACTTCTATTTTCTGCCGGAGCCGGTTGATCTGAACGTCCACCGCGCGCTCGCTTTCGGAGCCGGCAGTCTCGCCGGCAAGCTCTTCGCGCGAAATAGGAACGCCCGGGTTCAGCGCAAACTGGCGCAGGAGATCACGCTCCCGCTCTGTCAGCTTGATGGTCTCCTCGCCGCGCTTTAGCTCGCCACGCCTGATATTGAGCATAAATGGGCCGATGCGCACATCCTCCACAGCGGCCTGCGGGGCGCGCCGCTTCAGGATATTGTTGAGGCGGATCAGCAGCTCTTTCGGCTCGAAAGGCTTCGCCATGTAATCATCGACGCCGATTTCCAGCCCCTTGAGGCGGTAATCCGGCTCCGAACGCGCCGTTAGCATCAGGATCGGCACCGGAGATTCGGTGCGCAGCGACTCCGCGAGTGAGAAGCCGGACTCGCCGGGCATCATAACGTCAAGGATTATGAGATCGAAGCTCAGGCCACGCAAACTGGCGCGGGCGGCCTGAGCGTCCCCCGCCGTGCTGACGCGATAACCGTTGTCGGCGAGGTAGCGCGCGAGCAGGTCGCGGATGCGCTGATCATCGTCAACGACGAGTATGTGTGAGGCGTTGTCCGCAAGCGCGCCAGCTTTTGCTGCATCCATGGGCATCAAGACCGATGTGCTCTTTTCTCCGCTTCGGCCACCGAATTGATCAGCGCGGCGAAGGCGGGGAAATGTTTGTCCTCATCGCCTGATACCATCTGCGAGAGGAAATGCGCAACATTCTCCGCGCCCCGTGGCCCGGCGGCGGCGATCGCCTGACTGAGCCTTTCAGACTGGGAGAATGCGAGTTTTGCGGCGAGAGCCGTACCGGCGGCGGTCGCGTAAAGCAGTCTTTCGCGCTTGTCTGTCTCACCGCGTTTCTGGACGATATAGCCTTTGTCGATCAACTCGCGCAGCACCCGCGCCAGACTTTGCTTGGTGATCTTCAGGATGCCCAGCAACTCCGCCACCCGCAGTCCCGGACGACGCGTCACGAAATGCAGAATGCGATGATGCGCGCGGCCAAACCCGATTTCAGCGAGCACTTCGTCGGCGTCGCCTGTGAAGTCGCGGTAGGCAAAAAAAAGCAGTTCGGCAAGCGCTACGAGCGCTTCATCCTGCGGGGATCGCTCGCCCGTTTCGTCGCCAATATCGATTGCGCCCGGCACGTCCGTTGTCTCGTAATTTATGTCAGTCATGTTGACATACTTTGACTGGATCATTAGAAGAAACAAGCGCTTTTTAGATACTCTAAAGCGTGGTCCGTTGCCGTTTAGCTCATATTGACCGACAGCTCTACTAGACTTCCGCAGGTC
>JBGSLP010000079.1:0-8871 GCA_041740655.1 Alphaproteobacteria bacterium | reverse complement strand
CGCCGGATGCGCGACGGAAGGCAGCTTTGCGGAGTTGCTCGGCGAAGCGCTTCGCCGCAAAGCGCAGATCGGCGCAATCCTCACCCGCGAACACTCCGACGATCCGTTTGCCGCCATGGCCGCCAATCTTGGCCGCGCGTTGGGCGTACACCCCGGCGAAACGGTGGAGAGCCTGCGAGAGCAGCAAGCGCGCTGTCTTTCCCCCGCAGTCTTGCAGCAGGCCGCCCAGACGCTCGCATCGTCGGACAAGAAGACCGATATCGAACGCGGCGAGCAATTCGCCGCCGCAGCACGCGCACCCGACGATCGCGTTCGGCGCGCAGCGCTGACGATCGCGTTCTGCACGAAGGAGGGCGAGCCGAGGGCGAACAGCAAATATTTCACGCAATTTATTTCGAAGGGGCACCCAGCGCTCGCGGACCGGCTCATCGAGGCGCGGGACCAGTTTGCCGCGCTGGAGCAGCGTGCGCGCGCGGCGGCGACGGCAGAGGCCAGCGTTGCCCTCCTGAGGCTCGCCGACGCTGCAATCCAGCATTACGAAGCGATCAAGCGCGAGCGCGGCGCCGCGGATTATCAGGACCTCATTGACAAAACTCTGAGCCTGCTGACGCGACAGAGCGCAGAATGGGTTTTATATCAACTCGACAGCAGCGTTCGACACGTGCTGATCGACGAGGCGCAGGACACTAACCCCGAGCAGTGGCGCATCGTGACCCGCCTGACCGAAGAGTTTTTCGCTGGCGACGGCGTGGCGGAGCACCCACGCAGCATTTTCGCGGTGGGCGACGAAAAGCAGTCGATCTTTGGGTTTCAGGGCGCCGAGCCTCGCCGGTTTCACGAGATGGGCCGCAGTTTTCATGAGCGCGCGCTCGGCAGCGGGGCGGGCTGGCGAGACATACCGCTTACCCTGTCGTTTCGGACGGTATCGCCGATCCTGAAGGCGGTTGACCTAACATTCGACGGAGTGGAGGGGCTGACCGCAGCGGCGTCTCCGATCCGCCACGCAGCGCATCGGAGCGGCGACGGTGGGCTGGTGGAGCTTTGGCTCCCAGAAACCGCGACGAAGGCGGATAAAGGCGATGCGTGGCGCCCGTTCGATGATGACGCCTCCGAAACGCCGCCACAGCAACGGCTTGCCGCACGTATTGCCGACACGATCAAGCGATGGCTCGATTCTGGCGAAATGCTCGCATCTCAGGGCCGCCCGATCCGCCCCGGCGATATCCTCATACTGCTGCGCAAGCGAGAGCCTTTCGCGCGCCTCATCATCCGAGCCTGTCAGGAGCGCGGCATTCCGGTTTCGGGGGCCGACCGGCTCAAGCTTGCCTCGCAAATGGCGGTTCTCGATCTGTTGCGGCTCGGCGATTGTCTTTTGCAGCCCGCAGACGATCTGGCGCTCGCGAAGGTCCTGAAAAGCCCGCTTTTTGGCTGGTCAGACGACGATCTATTCGCGATCGCGAATCGTCGCGATGGCTCACTGTGGCAGGCGTTGAACGAAAAAGCGCTCTGCGAGGCGCAATGCGAGGCGGCGGCGCAACGTCTGCAGCACTGGCGGGAGGAGGCGGTTCAGAAAGCGCCATACGAGTTTTTCGCCGCGCGGCTGGATACCGAGGGCTTCAGAAAGCGGTTTCTCGCGCGGCTCGGCCCGGAGGCTGGAGACGCGCTCGATGAGTTTCTCGCCCTCGCGCTCGCCTATGAAATGAAGGCCGCGCCGGCGATGCAGGGCTTCCTGCATTCCATGCGCGACAGCGCCGCCGAGGTGAAGCGCGATCTGGATCAGGGCCGCGACGAAGTCCGCGTCATGACCGTGCACGGCGCAAAGGGGCTGGAGGCGAATATCGTGTTTCTGGCGGATACCTGTTCGACGCGAAACCGTCGCGCATCGCCGATGCTTGATATACCCGACGAGGCGATGCCGCCGACCGAGCCGCCGATGCTGTGCTGGGCCATCCCCGCCGCCAAAAAGCTCGCGCCCATTGTCACCGCGCGCGAAGCCGTGAAAATAAGCGAACTCAACGAATACAAGCGCTTGCTGTACGTCGCCATGACACGCGCCCGCGACCGCCTCTACATAACAGGCTATGAGGGAACCGGCGGCCGAAGCGAGGGATGCTGGTACGATCTGGCGGAGAAGGCGTTAACCGCCCACGCCGTGGCGATCGAGGAGAACGGGGCGACCGTGCGCCGCCTTCTCGACCCGCAGCGCAATCCGCCGCGAGCGAGCGAGAAGCCTCGTCATCGCGCGTTGACGGGCGATGCGCCAGCCTGGATCGGAAAAGCTGTAGCCAGCGAGGCTCGCGCGATCCGTCTGCAACCATCGATGGCGGCTCCGAATATTCCTGAAATACGCGCCCCACATGACACCCTGCCCCCGTCTGACGCCGCCCTGCGCGGAGTGCTGACCCACAAGCTGCTGCAATATCTGCCCTCGCACCCGCCGGGTCAGCGAATGAAGGCGGCGACGCGTTTCATCGACCATGAGGGCGAAGGGCTTCATGCAAGCATGCGCAAAGCTATTGTCGCCAATGTGACAGCAATTCTAGCCAATGACGCTTTTGCCGAATTATGGGGGGCGAATTCCCGCGCGGAAACGGCGTTCGAATTGACGCTTGCTGCGACCGAGTCGGCCCCACAAATCATGGTGTCGGGCCAGATCGACAGGCTTGTCATTAAGGATCACGAAATCATGATCGTGGATTACAAAACGGGTCGTGGCGTTCCGGCCACGGTGTCGGAGACCCCGGCCCAGTATGTCGCGCAGCTTGCGATTTACAGCCTCGCGATGAAGAATATCTTTTCTAAGAAGAGTTTAAGCGCCGCGATCCTGTGGACGGATGCGCCAATTCTTGTCGCCATTCCGGACGCGATGCTTGAGGCCGCAATCACGAACCTGCTTGCCAACCCTGCAGGGCTACTTGACGCTGGCAAGCCGGGCTCCTAGTTTTCATGGCGAAATCAAGCCGAGTCGCTTGGCAAATTGTGGTAATCTGACAAGGCGACGCAGGCACAGGAGATTGTAATTATGGCGACTTTAGCCGTAACGGACGCGACGTTTGACGATGAAGTGCTCAAGTCAACATCACCCGTTGTTGTCGACTTCTGGGCCGAATGGTGCGGCCCGTGCAAAATGATCGCGCCCGCTCTGGAAGAGATTTCAGCGGAGTTGAACGGTCAGGTCAAGATCGTGAAGCTCAATGTCGATGAAAACCCCGAGATTGCAGCGCGTTACGGCATTCGCGGCATCCCGACATTGCTGATGTTCAAGAGCGGCGAGATTGCGGCGCAACAGGTCGGCGCACAGCCCAAGGGCAAGCTGAAAAGCTGGATCACCGACACCGTCGAAGCTTAAGTTTTAAAGGCCCGCCATTCGGGCCTTTTCCTTATGCGGCGTCGCGTTCAGGCTCAGACACCGGGTCGTAATTCAGCACGGGCGCCAGCCAGCGCTCCGCTTCCGTGAGGGGCCAGCCCTTGCGGCGCGCGTAATCCGCGACCTGATCCAGCTCTATCTTGCCGACACCGAAATAATGGCTTTGCGGATGGGCGAAATAGAGGCCCGAAACCGTGGCGGGTGGGGTCATCGCGTAACTTTCCGTGAGTTCGACGCCGGTCGCCTCTTCCGCCGAAAGCACATCGAACAAGGTTCGCTTTTCCGTGTGATCGGGCTGTGCTGGATAGCCGGGCGCCGGCCGCACGCCCTGATATTTCTCCGCAATCAACTCCGCTGGACTCAGGGTTTCATCCGGTGCGTAACCCCAGAATTCCTGGCGGACGCGCTGGTGCATCCGCTCGGCGAACGCTTCCGCAAGCCGGTCGGCCAGCGCTTTGATCATAATTTTGGAGTAATCGTCGTTCGCTCTGTCAAAACGCTCCGCAATCGCGCCTTCGCCGACGCCTGCTGTCACGCAAAAGCCGCCGACGTAATCGGCAACGCCGCTCGCCTCGGGCGCAACGAAGTCCGAAAGCGCGGTATTGGCGCGCTCGTTCGCGCGGCTGATTTGCTGGCGCAGGGTATGGAATTTGGCCAGCGGCGCCGTGCGGGCGTCGTCGGCGTAAAGCTGGATGTCGTCATCGCCGACGCTATTGGCGGGCCAGAAGCCGATGACAGCGTTCGCGGTTAGCCATTTTTCTTCGACAATCTGCCGCAGCATGGCTTGTGCATCCTCGAACAGGGGGCGGGCTGCCGGGCCATACCGGTCATCGTTCAGCACGCCCGGATACGTGCCCTTGATCTCCCAGGTGGAGAAGAACGGCGTCCAGTCGATATAGCGAGCAAGCTCGCCGAGGTCATAGTTCGTAAAGGTTCTGGCGCCGATGAATGACGGGCGCGTCGGCTTGTACGCCGTCCAGTCGATTTTCAGCTTATTGGCGCGCGCCTGTGGCAGCGACGTGCGGGATTTGGCTTCCCGGCTGCGTTCATGACCGGCGCGCACCTTGACGTAATCCTCGCGGATGCGCTCGACATAGCCATCGCGCGCATCGCCCAAAAGTTGCGAAACGACGCCAACGGCGCGGCTCGCGTCAGTGACGTAGATCGCCTGATTGCGCTTGTAGTTCGGGCTGATCTTCACAGCGGTATGCACCTGACTGGTCGTCGCGCCGCCGATCAACAGCGGTACGGTGAAGCCCTGGCGCTCCATTTCGGCGGCGACATGCACCATCTCATCAAGGCTCGGCGTAATCAGGCCCGAGAGGCCGATAATATCGGCGTTCACTTCGCGCGCCTTTTCCAAAATCTTTTGCGCGGGGACCATTACGCCAAGGTCGATGACCTCGTAGTTATTGCACTGGAGCACAACGCCGACGATGTTCTTGCCGATATCGTGCACATCGCCTTTTACTGTCGCCATGACGATTTTGCCGGCAGCCGGCGCATCGTCCAGCCCCATCTCGCGCTTTTCCGCATCCATGTAGGGCAGCAGATGAGCCACGGCCTTCTTCATGACGCGCGCCGATTTTACAACCTGCGGCAGGAACATTTTGCCCGCGCCGAACAGGTCGCCGACGACGTTCATGCCTGCCATCAGCGGGCCTTCGATTACATGCAGCGGTCGCGCATAGTTGTGGCGGGCTTCCTCCGTATCCGCCTCGATGAAATCGGCGATGCCATGCACGAGCGCATGTGTGATGCGGTCGGCGACTGGCTTCTCGCGCCATGCGGTATCGACTTCCCTCTTCTTGCCCGCGCCCGCCTTGAAGCGGTCTGCGGCCTCCAGCAGTCGGTCAGTGGAGTCTGCGCGACGGTTGAGAATCACATCCTCCACGAGATCGCGGAGTTCGGGTTTGATATTGTCGTAAACCGCAAGTTGACCAGCGTTCACGATGCCCATGTCCATGCCCGCCTGAATGGCGTGGTAAAGAAACACGGAGTGCATCGCCTCGCGCACCTGTTCATTGCCGCGAAACGAAAACGACAGGTTCGACACGCCGCCCGAGATGTGCGCGTGCGGCAGGTTTGCGCGGATGCGCCTCGTCGCCTCGATGAAATCGACGCCGTAATTGTTGTGCTCCTCGATGCCCGTCGCAACGGCAAAGATGTTCGGGTCGAAAATGATGTCCTCGGGCGGGAAGCCGACCTGTTCGGTGAGGATTTTATAGGCGCGCGCGCAAATCTCGAACTTGCGGTCGGCGGTGTCGGCCTGCCCCTGCTCGTCGAACGCCATCACGACCACCGCGGCCCCGTAGCGCAGCACCTTGCGGGCCTGCTCGATGAACTGCGCCTCGCCTTCCTTCATGCTGATGGAGTTGACGATGGCCTTGCCCTGCACGCATTTCAGACCGGCCTCGATCACGTTCCATTTCGACGAGTCGATCATGACAGGCACGCGGGAAATGTCCGGCTCGGCGGCAATGAGGTTGAGAAACGTCGTCATCGCCTTTTCGCTGTCGAGCAAACCCTCGTCCATGTTGATGTCGAGCACGTTCGCGCCATTCTCGACCTGATCGCGCGCCACGCCGAGAGCGGCGTCATAATCGCCCGCCTCGATGAGCTTGCGGAACTTTGCCGAGCCGGTGACGTTCGTGCGCTCGCCAATGGTGATGAAGTTGCTGGCTGTGCTGGTCATAGAAACGGGTCCGGTTGCGGTTCGTGGAGGCCAAGGGCGGGGTTTAATTCCAGGACGAAATGGCGCAAAAGGCGCACCTCGGCAATGGTTTCAAAGTCGCGGTCGTTGTGGATAAGCGGCAGTTCATTTTCAATCGCAAGTTGCGCGATGCAGCAATCCAAAATACTGCGCACGGTTTTGCCCTTACGGCGCAGATCATAAAAAATCCGCGCCGCGTCTTCCCACGTGTTTTTCTCGCATTCAATGTATGTCTGGCTTTCCAGAAAATCGGTGATCAGCAGCCACTCGGCTTCGTCACGGCAGCCCTTGAGAAGTTCAAGCTCTGAGAAGCGAGTAAGCATCAGCTCTTGTCCGTCCAAAAGCCTCTCCAGCTTTTCACGGGCTTTGCCGGTGCGGTCTCGAAAAACGCCGATCAGGGCTGAACTATCCACAATCACGGCTTATTTCATTCCATGAGCTTTGGGATCGTAACCATCATAGAACTGGATCTTGCCCGCGAGATCGAGCAGGTTTTTCTTGCGTTTCGTTTTAAGAAACTCTTTCAAAGCCAAATCTACAGCTTCCTTCTTGGTTTTTACGTCAGCCATTTTCATGACCTCCTCGATGAGTTTGTCGTCTATGTCGATGTTGGTGCGCATACTCGCCTCATGTGTATGACTTTCATGATTATACACATCGGCTAGCCTTTTGCAATCATCCATGCACAAACGGCTCAAGGCCCGATAGCCGAAGCTTTGGCGGCACGTCCGGCAGTTGCCTAGGCGGATATTTATCGACATGGCGGCGGATATGGGCAATGTGCTCCGGCGTCGAGCCGCAGCAGCCACCGACGATATTGAGCAGGCCGTCGCGCGCCCATTCCTCCATCTTGCACGCCATCTCATCCGGGGTTTCGTCATACTCGCCCATGGCGTTTGGCAGACCGGCGTTCGGGTAGGCGGAGACATAGCAGTCTGCAACGGCGGCGATTTCGGCGACGGCCGGGCGCAAATGCTCCGCGCCGAACGAGCAGTTGAGCCCGATTGAAAACGGGCGCAGGTGGCGCATGGAATACCAGAACGCCTCGGGGGTTTGGCCCGACAGGTTGCGGCCCGACAGGTCTGTAATCGTGCCGGAGAGCATGACCGGCAACTCGACGCCGGTCTCCTCGAACACGCTTAGCACCGCGAAACCGGCCGCCTTGGCGTTGAGCGTGTCGAAGATGGTCTCGATCAGGATGGCGTCGCAGCCGCCCTCGATCAGCGCGCGCGTCTGCTCGGAATACGCCTCGACCAGCTCATCGAACGTCACGTTGCGATAGCCGGGGTTGTTCACATCCGGCGAAATCGACGCGGTGCGGTTGGTGGGCCCGATTGCGCCCGCCACGAATCGCGGACGGTCCAGCGTCAGCGCCGTCCATTTATCCGCCGCCTCCCGCGCAAGCTTCGCCGCGGCGACGTTCATCTCGTAGGACAATTCCTCCATGCCGTAGTCGGCCATGGAGATGCGCTGCGCGTTGAATGTGTTGGTTTCGACGATATCTGCGCCAGCCTCGAAATAGGCCTCGTGGATGCCGCGGATAATGTCCGGCTGGCTCAGCACCAGCAGGTCGTTGTTGCCCTTGATATCGCTTTTCCAGTCGGCAAAGCGTGCGCCGCGATATTCGGCCTCGCCCAGCTTGTGCTGCTGGATCATGGTGCCCATCGCGCCGTCGATGATGAGGATGCGCTCCTTTGCGGCGGCCTTGAGGGCGGCGATGCGTTGCTCGCGGGTCATGCGGCCTCCTGCTTGGGTTCGCCATGCTTCGGTTCGCCGTGACCCGCGGGGCGCAGGCCCAGCAGATGGCATATGGCGTAGACGAGATTGGCGCGGTTCAGCGTATAGAAGTGGAAGGTGTCGACGCCGCGCGCGGCCAGTTCCGTCACCTGCTCGGCGGCGACCGTGGCGGCCATCAGCTTCGTCGTCTCGTCATCGCCGTCCAGCCCTTCGAAGCGCTGGGCGATAGCGGTTGGAATGCTGGCGCCGCATTTGGCCGTAAAACCCGCGACCTGCGTGAAGTTATGGATCGGGATGAGGCCGGGGATGATGGGTATGTCGATGCCGCGCGCCCGCACCCGGTCGAGGTAACGGAAATAATGGTCGTTATCGAAGAAAAACTGGGTGATGGCTCGCGTCGCGCCCGCGTCGACCTTCGCCTTGAGCATGTCGATGTCGGCCTCGACGGTTGGCGACTCCGGGTGCTTCTCGGGATAGGCAGTGACTGACACCTCAAAGTCGCCGATACGCTTGATGCCTGCGGTGAGGTCGGCGGCGTTGGCGTAGCCTCCGGGGTGCGGTTGATAGGCCGTGCCGACCCCGCCTTCCGGATCGCCGCGCAGGGCCACGATATGCCGAACGCCCGCATCCCAGTATTCGCGCACCACGGCGTCCACTTCCTCACGGGTTGCGGAGACGCAGGTGAGATGCGCGGCGGGCTTCATCGACGTTTCGCGCACCAGCCTTGCGACGGTCGCGTGCGTGCGCTCGCGTGTCGATCCGCCGGCGCCATAGGTGACGGACACGAATTTAGGGCTCAGCGGCCCTAGGCGCCGGATGCATTTCCACAACGTCTCCTCCATCTGCGCCGTTTTGGGCGGGAAGAACTCGAACGATACGTTGATGCCGCCGGCCTCGAACGCCTTGGCCGCGTTTCTGATTGTCTTCAACATGGCTTCCTCCTCATGCGGCGGCTTTGCCCGCTACGGCGCTATTGATGTTGGCGTCTATCGGCTTGCGCGCCAGCCACAGCGCGACGGTCAGTTTTTCGGGCGCGTCCGGCTCCAGTTCGCGG
>JBGSLP010000078.1:0-5716 GCA_041740655.1 Alphaproteobacteria bacterium | reverse complement strand
CGCATCCAGAATCAACCGCTCCGCTGATCCACCTATCACGTGTGACGTTAGAAGCCTTGCGTCAAGCCCCGGAGTTGGAATGCCGCCCTTCGCAAACGCGCCGGTGAGCGTACGCACGGCCTGCCCGATCGTCGTAGGGGCAGCATTTTCTGCGGAGCGCAGAGCCTCAGACACGTCCGGGTTCATCCATGGCGGCGAGTTGCCCGGCCTGATGTTGCGTTATAAGCGGCTCAATCACCTCATCGAGCGCCGAACCCTCCATGACCTGCGGAAGATTATAGAGCGTCAGGTTGATCCGGTGATCGGTGATGCGGCCTTGCGGAAAATTATAAGTCCGTATGCGCGCGGAACGGTCGCCGGAGCCAACCTGATCCTTGCGGTCTGCGGCGCGGGCGCTGTCGATGCGGGTGCGCTCCAGATCGAAGAGCCGCGCGCGCAGAACCTGCATGGCCCGCGCCTTGTTCTGATGCTGCGATTTCTCGGACGAGGTGACGATAATGCCAGTCGGCAGATGCGTGATGCGCACCGCCGAGTCCGTGGTGTTCACGCTCTGCCCCCCCGGTCCGGACGCGCGCATCGTGTCGATGCGGATGTCGTCGGGGCGGATGACCACATCGACCTCCTCGGCCTCGGGCAGCACGGCGACCGTCGCGGCCGATGTATGAATGCGCCCCTGGCTCTCGGTCGCCGGCACCCGCTGCACCCGATGCACTCCGGACTCGAATTTGAGCTTGGCGAAAACCCCTTTGCCCGCAACATTCGCGACCACTTCCCGATAGCCGCCGTTATCCGAGTCACTTTCCGAGAGGATCTGAACCTTCCAGCCCTTCAATTCCGAGTAGCGCTGATACATACGGAACAGATCGGCGGCGAACAGGGCCGCCTCCTCGCCGCCGGTGCCGGCGCGCACTTCGAGGATCGCGCTTTTCTCGTCGGCCATGTCGCGCGGCAGCAGGGCGAGGCGGATGTCATGGGATAGCGTGGCGATGCGAACTTCCGCGCCTTCAAGTTCTTCCCGTACGAGTTCTACCATATCCTTGGCCGAGTCCGGGTCAGCCGCAATCTGGCGCAGGCCGCGCTGCTCCTCCTCGGTCTCTCGCAGGCGATGGATGATGGCGACGACCGGGTCAAGCTCCGCAAACTCCTTCGAGAGCTTCTTGAAAGTATCCTGGTCAACGCTCGATGAGAGCGCGTTCTGCACCGCCTCCCAGCGATCGACGAGTCGGTCGAGTTTCTCTTTTGGCAATTGCGACATGACGAATAATCTCGGTGATGAAAAATGGACGCAATCAGTGCGGCGGGTGCGAACTGTCGTCCGAGCTCGCGACGGTGGCCGCAGGCGGCTCCTTACGCGGCAGGTTGACATCGTTCGCTACGGCGTACTGGTTGAGCTTGCGCCTGATGTCCGGCTCGCCCGTATCGATCAAGGGCTCAAGCCATGATTGGAGATGCTGCGCGTTGAGCGACAGCAGCATCGCTTTTACTGGCCCCAGTGCGGACGAGGCCATGGACAGTGACCGAAAACCGCATCCGACCAGCGCCAGCGCCTCAATCGGGCGCCCGGCCATTTCCCCGCACAATGTCAACGGCACGTTATGCTTGGCGGCTTCAACCGCGATCGAACGCAGCATGCGGAGCGCGGCGGCATTAAGGGGATCGAAGCGCGTGCTGACGCGCGTGTTCTCGCGGTCCGCCGCATAGAAGAACTGCAGGAGGTCGTTGCTGCCCACGGAAATGAAATCGACCATCGGCAACAGCCTGTCGAGTTGCCACAGGATCGCGGGCACTTCGATCATCGCGCCGACTAGCACTTTCGACGGCAGTTTCTCGCCGAATTTCTCGATCCGGCTCATTTCCTTGTCGATGAGCGCCTTTGCGTTGCGGCATTCATCCACATCGGTGATGAACGGAAGCATGATCCGCAATTCCCGGCCAGCCGCCGCTTTCAGTAACGCTCGTATCTGCGTGCGAAACAGGCCGGGCCTGTCCAGCGACATGCGGATCGCGCGCCAGCCGAGCGCCGGATTTTCCTCTTTCGTGTGACGCAGATAGGGGAGAATTTTATCCCCGCCAACGTCGAGCGAGCGGAAAACCACCGGCTTGTCGCCTGCCGCTTCAAGGATTGCACGATAGGTCTGAGTCTGCTCCTCGATTTTCGGATAGGTCGAGGCGATCATGAACTGAAGCTCGGTTCGAAAAAGGCCGATGCCGTCCGCGCCCGACTCTCGGAATTGCGGCAGGTCCATCACGAGGCCCGCGTTCATCAGCAACGAAATCCGCACGTCATCCTGCGTCTTTGTCGACACGTCGCGCAATCGCTCATACACCTGCTGGCGCTTGGCGCGGAAGCGCACCTTGTCGCCGTAAGCCTTTATGACTTCAAGCGATGGCCGGATGTGCAGCCGCCCGGTTTCAGCATCGAGCACCGCCGGGTCGTTATGTTCGATGAGATCGAGCACGTTGCCGGTCTGGCCGATCGCGGCGATCCCGAGAGCGCGGGCGACGATGGCGACGTGGCTGGCGTGGCCGCAATCCTCGATGATCAGGCCGCGCAATTTATCCCGGTCGTAGTCGAGCAGTTCGGCGGCGCCCATATGGCGGGCGACCACAATGGCGTTGGGCGGCAGCACGTCATCGGCGGCCGTCTGGGAGCGCCCAACGAGAATGCGAAGCATGCGATTGGCGAGGTCGTTCAGATCGTGGAGCCTGTCGTTGACAGCGGGGCCGCCACGGCTGGCGATTTTCACCCGCATATCCACATGGACGCGCTCGACGGCGGCCTCCGCTGTCAGCCCGGCGTTTACCGCTTCCTTAAGCCGCCGCGCCCAACCCTGATCGTTGGCGAACATGCGGTAGGTCTCAAGAATATCGCGGTGGGCGCCTGCGCCGCGCAACTCCCCAAGCGTGAGCATGTCGTTGACGGTCTGCTTCAGGGTTTCGAGCGCCTTATCCAGTCTGGCGGCTTCGCTCGCAGGATCATCGGCAAGAAGCCGGGGGATCGTGACGCGCGGTTCATGGAGGATGACATGCCCGAGCGCGATACCGTCGGACAAGGTGACGCCCTCAATCGCCAGCGACTGGGTTTTACGCATGTCAGGCGCAACAGCGCCATTGATGAGCGCTCCGCTCGACAGCATCTCGGCAAGCACCATTGCCGTCGTCTGGAGCGCCTCGACCTCATCCTGCTCATAATTTCGCTCAATGGCGTTTTGCACGGTGAGCACGCCTAGGGCGCGTCCGCCTCGCAGAATTGGCACGCCTAGGAACGAACGGTATATTTCCTCGCCGGTTTCAGGACGATACGAGAAGGCCGGATGCGATTGCGCCTGTGACAGGCTGATCGGCTGCCCGCGCTCGGCAATCATGCCGACGAGACCCTCCGACGCTTTCAGGCGCGTCTTGTGAACCGCTTCCTGCCGCAGGCCTTGAGTTGCGAACAACTCCAGAGCGCCGTCGGAATGGCAGACGTAAATCGAGCTGACCTCGGCGACCATGTTTGCGGCGATGAGTTTCACGATCCGGTTCAAACGCGTCTGCGAATCGTCCGAACGGGCCATCACTTCACGAAGCTGGCGTATCATCACTCTTGGCGCGCTCGTGTTCCAGGACATAAGCCTGGCGCCTCCTCAGCTAAATTAGGCCGCAGTGCCGCTTTTGCGAGTTCAGAACATATCCGTTCAGGATAAGGAAAAAGTCTATCTGGCGTCCAGACCATACAATGTATGCAGCGTTCTAACCGCAAGTTCGGCGTAAGCCGCCTCGATCAACACGCTGATCTTTATTTCCGAAGTCGAAATCGCCGCGATATTAATACCTTTTTCGGCAAGCGCCTTGAACATTTGCGCCGCTACCCCTGCATGTGACCGCATGCCGACGCCAATGACGGAAACCTTAACCACATCGGTCGCTCCGCGCACGTCAAAATAACCGATATCGTCCTTGGCCAGGGCAATAACGTTCAGAGCCCGCTGCAGGTCGGTCGCTGGAACGGTGAACGTCATATCCGTATGGCGGCCGTCGTCAGATACGTTCTGCACGATCATATCCACGTTGATGTTCGCCTCCGCCAGCGGGCCAAAAATTCGTGCAGCTACGCCCGGCTTGTCAGCAACCCGCAAAAGGGTAACTTTCGCCTCGTCCTTAGCGTACGCAATCCCGCTTACAACCCGCTGTTCCACAATCTCATCCTCGTCGCAAACCAAAGTGCCCGGCTGGGCCAGATTTCCTTCCCGCGCGGGCGCGCAACTCTCCGGAGGGTCAAAGCTGGAGCGCACCTGAACCCGAACGTTGTGCGTCATGGCAAGTTCAACAGAGCGCGTTTGAAGCACCTTCGCGCCCAGAGAGGCCATTTCCAGCATCTCCTCATATGAGATGCGATCGAGGCGCTGCGCCTTGCTCACAATCCGCGGATCGGTTGTGTAAACCCCATCGACATCCGTATAAATATCGCAGCGGTCGGCGTTCAGCGCGGCGGCGATGGCGACAGCGCTCGTATCCGAACCGCCTCTGCCCAACGTGGTGATGCGGTTATCCGGACCGATCCCCTGAAACCCAGCGATAACGGCCACCTCGCCCCGCGCGAGCCGGGCCTTCAATTCATCCCCCTCGACATCGAGTATGCGCGCGGCGCCATGCGCCTTGTCCGTCCGAAGCGGTATCTGCCAGCCCAGCCACGAACGCGCCTGCACGCCCATGGCCTGAAGCACGATAGCCAGAAGACCGGCGGTAACCTGCTCGCCAGACGCCACCACGGCGTCATACTCGCGCGCGTCATGCATCGGCGATGCATCTCGCGTCCAGGCGACAAGCTGGTTCGTCGCGCCCGCCATTGCGGAGACCACAACAGCGCATTGATTGCCGGCGTCCGTCTCGCGTTTCACGTGGCGCGCGACGTTCCGGATGCGGTCAATATCCCCCACAGAGGTGCCGCCAAACTTCATAACCAGAAGAACCATCGCCGCTCTGTTCGCTTTATGTTCTCTCGCCGTTGAGCGATTTTTACCCGTGTATCGAGTCGATTGCAATCACTAAAAATGTCTACAACCAGCACCCCCCCAACGCGCGGAAGCGTTGGCCTTATAATGCCCAACCCAGAGCAAAGCAAGGTTTCGCGCCTTCGGGCCATCAGTTGATAATCAGCAAGCGCCCCTCTCTCTAAAGAGTTCTCGAGCAGAACCAGCATAGTAATTCGCTATAATGTAATAGCCAAACGGTCATTCTCCCCCGTCGAGCGCCTTGTTAAGGATTATGAGCGGCGACAAACGGTGCGCCGCCGCTCAGAAATTCGTAATTTGGGAGATTGGAATGAAGACCTTATTTGTTGCAGCACTGGCGTTGGTCTCGCTCAGCGCATCGGCCTCCGCCATGGATTGCGAGAAAGAATTTCGTGTTCGCCTTGATAAGATGATGGCGAAACCTGCAGTTCCAAGCGGAGATGTGATTGTGACAACCCGATACATGCTGCAGGGATATGACGCTTGCATGAAAGGCGACATGACATCTGCTAAGGACTTTTTTGAAAGAGCCGCGAAATTCGGAGGTTAAATCCTTCCAGTCAAACAGAAACTGGCTGCGCGGATATCCTCCTTCGCAGCCTTTTTTGTGGCTAAGCCTTGGAGAGAGCGCTGGTCTCGCTGTAAAAACTCGCCACCCGCTCCATAAGCCAATCCCACGCCACCTGCTCACGCGGCCCCGCCGTCTTTGAAATCGCTATTTG
>JBGSLP010000077.1:0-3921 GCA_041740655.1 Alphaproteobacteria bacterium | reverse complement strand
CCCGTGGCTGCTGACGTGGATCGGCTGCGGCACTCGCGCGAGGCAGACCGCGTCCCGCTGGCTGGGGAGCACTTCTTTGCGGCTCGACTTCCGCGGCCTTGCTCCCTTGAGTGTAAAGGCGCTCCGTCAAGCCATCCTTGCGCCCGCCCTCGCCGCCTCGGAGCACTTCGAAGCCGACGCCGGACTGAATGCCCGTCGCGACGACCGAGACGCGAATACGCCCTTTCAGTTCCTGGTCGAAGGTAGCGCCGACGATGATGTTGATGTCGGGGTTGGAATCCGGGTCCACTTCGCGGCGGATGCGGGATGCGGCTTCCTCGACTTCGTAAAGCGTCATGTCCCCGCTGCCGGTGATGCTGACCAGCAGGCCCTTGGCCCCGCGCATGGAGACTTCGCCCAGCAGCGGGTTCGAGATCGCGCCCTCGGCGGCTCGCAGGGAGCGTTTTTCGCCCTCGGCCTCGCCCGTACCCATCAGCGCCGTGCCCATGTTCTGCATGACGACGCGTACGTCGGCGAAGTCGAGATTGATGAGGCCTTCCTTCACCATCAGATCGGTGATGCAGGAAACGCCCGATTTCAGCACCTCGTCCGCCCGGTGAAAGGCGTCAACAAACGTCGTTTTCTCGTTGGCGATGCGGAACAGGTTCTGGTTGGGGATCACGATCATCGTGTCCACATATTTCGCAAGCTCCGATACGCCGTGGTCGGCGATGCGCATGCGGCGCTGCCCTTCAAACTCGAACGGCTTGGAAACGACTGCGACGGTCAGCACGCCAAGCTCTTTCGCCGCGCGCGCAATGACCGGGGCCGCGCCCGTACCGGTGCCGCCGCCCATGCCCGCCGTGATGAACAGCATATGCGCGCCCTCAACCGCCGCGCGTATCTCGTCGATGCCTTCTTCAGCCGCCGCCGCGCCGATTTCAGGCTTGGATCCGGCGCCAAGGCCTTCGGTTATGCCCGCACCCATCTGGATACGGTTTCCAGCGCCCGACATTGCAAGCGCCTGCGCGTCTGTGTTCGCCGCCACGAACTCGACCCCTTCGATCCCGGACAGGATCATGTTGTTCACGGCGTTGCCGCCCGCTCCGCCGACACCGATGACCACAATGCGCGGGCGCATTTCTGTGAGGTCGGGGAGTTTCAGTTTGATGCTCATGGCAGCCTCGGCGTAATTGAGTCGTTTCCCGAATCTAGCACTATTTTTAACCCTTAGGCGCCACAGCGAACGAAAAAGGCGCCGCTGCTACACCAGATATGGGTTGATGGTTAAAATCCATGCAACAACCACTCCCCCACGCGGGCAAGGTAACCGTTCTTGCGTTCGTGAGCCTGCAGAGCGACGTCGATCGCCCAGTCTTCCTCGTGGATATGCGACAGCAACCCGGCCGACGCGGCGAATTCAGGACCGATGGCAGGCGACGGGCCGATGAAAAACGTGGGAGGCGCGGCCAGTCGGGCCGGCGTGCTGAACACGCGCTGCGCGAGTTGCGCGGCGCCCATGATCTGGCTTCCGCCTCCCGTCAGCACGATCAGGTTCGGGCGCGGCGAGAGGTTGGCCTTCTGCAAACCGTCGGCAAGCTCGGTGAAGATCGCCTCCTGCCTCCGCCGGATCACGGTGCTGACCTCGACTTTGCGCAACGAAAGCCAGGTGTCGCCGCCATTGGCTCGAATGGGCAGCAGGATCGGCGCGCCCTCATCCTCCGGGCCGGACATGACGCCGCCATGCAGCGTTTTCAGCCGCTCGGCCTCGCTTGCCGTGAGCGCGAACACGTCGGCCAGTTCGGTGGTGATGCGCGCGCCGCCGGATTTGACGTGGCCGGCGTAAATCATCCGACCGCCGAATAGCGCGACGAGGTTTGTGGCCCCTGCGCCCATGTCGATCACGATCACGCCCGTGGCGGCTTCCTTACGCGTCACGACGCCGAGGGCGCTGGCGTAGCCCGCTGCGCAGAAGCCCGCGAGATCGATATGCCCGCGCTGAAGGCAAAGCTTGAGGTTGGCGAACGGCTGCGGACTGACGAAAATGGAGTGCAGATCGACCCGCATCACGTCGCCGGTCATACCGCGCGGGTCGCGGATGCCGCTCTCGGCGCCGATCGCAAACGAGAGCGGGTGCGGATGCAGCGCGACCTTCCGCTGGGCCGCCGCATCACGGCGAACGGCGGAAATCGCGCGTTCGACATGCGCTTTCCGGACGACGCCATCCGGCACCGGCACTTTAGCGGTCAGCCTTTCGCCGCGATGATCGCCGCTTGCGGTGACGTATACGCGCTCGACAATGACATCGGCCATTCTTTCAGCTTCGGCGATCACGCGGCGGATCGCCATCTCGGCGGCGTCCATGCTGGTTATCTGTCCTGCCGTGACCCCCTCCGATTGACGGCAGGAGTAGCCGAGCAATTTCAGCCTGGACCCGGCGTCGGACGAGGCGTTTCTCACAACAAGCGGTTGCGGCATGCCGATCAGGCAGCAGACCTTATGGCTGCCCACATCCAGCACCGCAGACGGCTTCGATTGCTGATGAACGCCTCTCTGCCCTAACCACACTTTCAGCCCACATCCTTTTCCATCGTTAAGCGTCCTCGCGTCTGACCCGATCCTGATCTGATCAACTCGGCAGACCCGGCTCCAGATCTGACCAACGGAGCCGTTCTCGTCCGATAACGCGAAACACTTCTCAGGAACGGCTCTAGCGCGGGGCTGACTGAATTTGAGTGGCGGACGACGTTAACTGCTGCCGCAGATTTTTCGCATCCGCTTTTGCCGTGATCGCGATCTGGCCATCGACGCGCAAATCCAGGCTATCGATCTGGTCCAGAGGCAGCGACGGGTCGCCCAAAGCCTTTTCCGCCAGCGCCAGCGCAGGCCCCGCATTTTCCGGCAGCTTTATACGCGGGCCGCCAACCAGCTTCAGGTTCCACCGACGTGAGGCGATGCGCTCCGCCTCCTCCAGTTGCGACAGGATCGCGGGGTGAGCGGCCATCGCCTCAAAAAGCTTGCGTGCGGCTTGCGGCGCGCCGTCGCCGCTCAAGCGCGCAAGGCTCGTAAGTTCATCCTTCTTGACCGGGCCAAGCGTTACTCCATCCGCATCGACAGCGACGGTGTCCGCGCCACTGCGCCAGAGTGCGAACGGCTGACGCTCGCTGACCACAACCATCAGCTTCGATGGCCAAACGCGCTGAATTTCCACATCCTTAATCCAGCCGATATTGCGAACCCGCTCCTGCGCCTTCTCGGCGTCGAAGGAAACGATGTTTGTGGAGGCTGTAGCGCCCAGCGCCTCCTTGATCGCGTCCTCGCTGACATGCACGCGGCCCCTGATGGAGACCTCGTCGATCGAGAAACCCGCTTTGCGCAACGCCATGTTCGCGCCAGTTGCTCCGAGATCGGAACCTGCGCTCCCGAGCGTCGTCGCGTAGTAGCCCGCAGCCGCGAGATAAATCAGGCTGGCGACGAACCCGGCCCGTGCAGCGGCGTCGGCGTTTGCGCATAGCCATGAGAACAACGACGGTTCCTTTGCATGAAAGCCAGCGCGAGCGCCGCCATAAATCCGACGCGACCCGAGAAACGAGCCGTCAGCATCCGAATCAAAGCTTACCGGGTTTCGTCCAACAATCAACGGTTGCAGCTCGCGTCCTCCACAATCCAGCGCACGAGATCGCCGAACGTTAATCCAGCGTGTCCGGCAAGTTCCGGTACAAGCGATGTCGCGGTCATACCCGGCTGGGTATTGACCTCAAGGCACACCAGTTCGCCCGAGCCGCCCGGCGTATCGTCGAAGCGGAAGTCCGCCCGTGACACGCCGCGGCAGCCGAGCGCTGCATGAGCCTTGACTGACAGTGTCTGGATTAATTGGTAAATATTCGGTGAAATTTCTGCTGGCAGGACGTGTTTTGAGCCTCCGGGCGCATATTTCGAGTC
>JBGSLP010000076.1:0-1875 GCA_041740655.1 Alphaproteobacteria bacterium | reverse complement strand
GTCGCGGCGGCTATTCAGCTGCCTTCCTGCTTCAGTGCATGGACGTGCTGGGGCTGGAACTGGTCGCGAGGCCAAAGCGCTAGGCTTCCCCCCCTCTTGGTCTTGCCCCTTCTTTGAGTCCTTATGGAGCTTGGGGGGGCGTCTTCAGCATTCGCTTTAGCCCCTCATCGCGAAGCCGCGCCGCCTCGCTGGCGCTGCGCTGGTTGGGATCGGGAGGGCGCTTTGTCATGACTAAGGGTCGCGGTAATCGTGGTGGAGGTCGAGGCGCGAGAGACAAAAAATCAACACTGAGGTCTCTTTCAGGCGAACTCCCCGATGGCGAAGACCATGAGCGAATGTTTCAGGAGTTGGTGAAGCAGACTGATCGTGGTGCGGCACTCATCGCCGGCGAACTGGTCAACACTATGCTGCGAACCGCAATTTCTGCCTCATCGCCGGACGGCGTTGCTGCTGAGGAGTTGTTTGACAAGCCAAACGCTCCTCTTGGGTCGTTTTATTCTCGCATTTTGGTCGGACACCTGATGGGGCTGTACGACTCCTCGATAAAGGATCGCCTGCAAACAATCCGCGGGATCCGAAATCACTTCGCACACGCGCTTGTAGCGCACGACTTCTCCGAGCACTCTTGTCATTAAAGAGTGCATGAAACTTCCTGACCCGGAAAAGCTAGAAGGCTCGTCCAAGATCTCGCCAATCCGATGGCGGTACGTATGGGCGTGCTTGGAAGTGACCGCGATACTCTCTCAATCAGCGTTAGGTCGAATGAAAGAGAAACAGGCTCACAAGTTAGCAGAGGCTGTCCGGAACGTCTGTTCTGAGCGCACTCAGAAATAGCCTGACCGCAATCCGCTTCGCCTCGCCAGGATCGTCAGGGTCAGCCCCTGCAAGCGCTAGCTCAGCGTCGGCCAAGATTTTTTTTGACACATCGCGAAGCTCAATCTCGTCGTCCGGCCTGTCACGCGGGGGAACACTACTCATAGCGGTTCATCGATCTGTCTCCCAAAAAACTAGCGCTTGTGGCCGCTCCACATGTGGTTACCATCACATGTGGTTATTCTGCGACCCCATACCGAAAATTTGGGGGAAACAGTGGCCCCAAATCGGCGGGGGAAATGCGGGCGGATAATCGCGCGCATGAAGCGTGGACATGTCCCCTTGTGGCTCCTGCGCGACCTGCCGGCTCTGATCGGCATCGCGTGGAGCTTCTGGCCGCTGATGATCATAGTGATAAGCAGCGGCCGCAGAGCCATGCTCGGAAAGAAGATCAGCCCGCCCATCGACGATTGCATCATGCAGATGCTGGCCATCGCAGAAGCGCATCTTCACTACGCGCTATGCCGCCAGGCATACCGCGCCCTCGGCTGGAACGTCCGCGAGGTCCAGCTCGAAATCCTCCCCCCGATCACCACCTGGTCCGAAGTCGCCGCGCGCTTCGAGGTCTACAGCACCGACATGATGGACAGTGGCGCCGCCGCGACGCGCTTCACGACGGCCTCCGCCGCCTCTGCCGCATCCGCACCCGCGTAGTTGCGAACAGCGTACGCGCCGCCCATGCTTCGACGGACGCCGCGCATCACGCGGCTGCTCTGCATGAGCTGGTAGGTGTTTCACGATATCTCGAGGCGCTCATGCTGAGCAGCGCGCAAAGCGCGCGTCCGTCGAAGCACGAGCGCAGGCTCCCCTATGCCAGCAGCCCGCCCACATTCCCAAACTCCAAACTACCGCCACCTCGGCGCGCGCCCGCGTCTGAGAACGCGCCCGCTTGCGCGTCATCCGCAACCGGCCTATCCACCGCCCATGTCCACGTGCGCCATCCTTCGACTTCAACGCAAGGCCATCGAACGCCTTGCGCTGGCGCGTCGCTGACAATGCCGG
>JBGSLP010000075.1:0-13033 GCA_041740655.1 Alphaproteobacteria bacterium | reverse complement strand
ACCGGTGCAAGTCCGCTCACATCGATCAAGCACGCCGGCTCGCCTTGGGAGATCGGCCTCGCTGAAACCCAGCAGACGCTGGTGCTCAACCGGCTGCGCAGCCGCATCGCTGTGCAGGTCGATGGCGGGGTGCGCACCGGGCGCGACGTGGTGATCGGTGCGCTGCTCGGGGCCGACGAGTTCGGCTTTGCGACCGCACCGCTGATCGCGATTGGCTGCATCATGATGCGCAAATGCCATCTCAACACGTGCCCCGTCGGCGTGGCGACGCAGGACCCTGTTCTTCGCGCGCGTTTTCAGGGCAAGCCCGAGCATCTCATCAATTACTTCTTCTTCGTCGCTGAGGAGGTGCGCGAGTATATGGCGGCCATGGGCGTGCGCCGCTTCGACGAGATGATCGGCCAGTCCGAATGGCTCGACAAGGAGCGCGCCATCGAGCACTGGAAGGCGCAAGGGCTCGATTTCACAAAGCTGTTCTATAAGCCCAACATGCCCGCCGATGTGGCGATCCATCACACGGAGGCGCAAAGCCACCCGATCGACACCGTGCTCGACCGCAAGCTGATCGAACTGGCGACACCCGCTATCGAGTCCGGCAGACCGGTTAAGCTTGAGATGTCGATCCGCAACAGCGACCGCACCACGGGTGCGATGCTGTCGGGCGTCGTCGCGAAAAAGCATGGCCACAAGGGGCTGGCCGACGACACCATATGGATCACGCTGAACGGCTCCGCAGGGCAAAGCTTCGGGGCGTGGGCGGCGGCGGGCGTCACGCTCGATCTGGTCGGCGAGGCCAACGATTATGTCGGCAAAGGCCTCTCGGGCGGGCGTATCATCGTGCGCCCGGCGCCCGACAGCGGCATCGTGCCCGAAAAAAGCATCATCGCGGGCAACACGGTGTTGTACGGCGCCATCAGCGGCGAGTGCTATTTCCGCGGCGTCGCGGGCGAGCGGTTCGCCGTGCGCAACTCCGGCGCCATCGCGGTGGTCGAGGGGCTTGGCGACCATGGCTGCGAATATATGACTGGCGGCGTGGTCGTGGTGCTTGGCGAGACAGGGCGTAACTTCGCGGCGGGTATGTCGGGCGGCATCGCGTATGTGCTCGACGAAGCGGGCGATTTCGAGCAGCGCTGCAATATGTCGATGGTCGATCTGGAGCCTGTCCCAGCGGAGGAGGCAAGCCTTGCGCGCATGGGGCAGGGTAACGATCTACACAGTCATGGGCTGGTGGACGTCATGTCCGACATGACGCAGCAGGATGCCGAACGGCTGCGGCTACTGATCGAAAATCACCGCCGCTACACTGGCTCGGAGCGTGCGAAGCTGATCCTGGACAATTTCGCGGCCTATCTGCCAAAATTTGTCAAGGTCATGCCGGTCGAATACCGCCGAGCGCTCGCCGACATGGCCAAGCTAGCCGCCGCCGACAAAACCGGCTTCGACATCCTCGAAATCGGCGTCCGGAGTGGGAAGTAAGCGTGCTTCGGCTATGATAAAGCTTTTGCAACAGCCCGATGCCGCGACACAAAGCGGTCGGATATTAAGAGGATTTTGGAGGCTTGCCTTATTCGCAAGTATAGCAACATCTATCGTGGGTGTTCTCAGTAGTATATTTTTCAGTATGGACGCATATAGCCAGCAAACAAGACGCTTGTCAGCTATGCAATGTTTGAAAAAAATACCTGAATCATCACTTAAATATCAGGCATACTCGAAAGATTATATCGATGAGTATGCCAGTGGCTGCTCTGGCTCAGGGTATGTTACATTAGATTATGTCAGAAAATTTAACCTACGAGATGCGGATAGTCCAATATCGCGGGGGATTGAACAATTGTTTTTTGGAGTTTTAATTACCTTCCTGCTTACATGCGTGGTCTATGTTCTGACATATAGTTTCGGGTGGATCTTGTCGGGCTTCTTTAAGGACTAAAAAGGAACTAAGCATGGGCAAAATTACCGGATTTCTGGAGATCGAGCGGCAGGATCGGCCATATGCGCCGGTGGACGAGCGGCTGAAGCATTTCCGCGAGTTCGTCATTCCGCCGTCAGATGTGGAGCTTGGCAAGCAGGGCGCGCGCTGCATGGACTGCGGCATACCGTATTGCCACAAGGGCTGCCCGATCCATAACCAGATCCCGGACTGGAACGATCTCGTCTATCACGGCGACTGGGAGGAAGCGGCCAGAAACCTCCACTCCACCAACAATTTCCCCGAATTCACCGGGCGCATCTGCCCCGCGCCGTGCGAGGCGTCATGCACGCTGAACCTCGAAGACGAGCCGGTCACCATCAAAAGCATCGAATGCGGCATCGCCGATAAGGCGTGGGAGAACGGCTGGATCGTGCCGGAGCCGCCCGAGCATAAAACCGGCAAGCGTATCGCAATAGTCGGGTCAGGCCCGGCAGGGCTTGCCGCTGCACAGCAATTGGCGCGCGTAGGCCATGACGTGCATGTGTTCGAGCGGCAGGCGTCGCCGGGCGGCTTGCTGCGCTATGGCATCCCCGATTTCAAAATGGAAAAGCATCTCATCGAGCGCCGTGTCGCACAGATGGAAGCCGAGGGCGTCACTTTCCATTGCGGCGTCAATATCGGCGTCGATAAGCCGGTCTCCGAGCTTGAAGCGCAGTCTGACGCCGTGTTGCTGTCCGGCGGCGCGGAAAAGCCGCGCGATCTGGCCGTGCCCGGGCGCGAGTTGAAAGGCATCCATCAGGCCATGAATTTCCTGCCGCAGCAAAACATGCGCGTATCAGGCGAATGGCGCGACAGCCAAGAGCCCATCCTCGCCACGGGCAAGCATGTGGTCGTCATCGGCGGCGGCGACACCGGGTCGGATTGCATCGGCACCTCGTTCCGTCAGGGCGCGCTCTCCGTCACGCAGATCGAAATCATGCCGAAGCCGCCCGAGAAGGAGGCCAAATCGCTGGTGTGGCCGCACTGGCCTGTGAAAATGCGCACGTCGTCCAGCCAGGCCGAAGGCGCGGCGCGCGAATGGAGCGTGATGACGACCGCTTTCGCTGGCGAGAACGGGCAGGTGAGCGAACTCCGGGCCGTGCGTGTCGACGCGAAAATGCAGGCCATCCCCGGCACGGAATTCACGCTCAAGGCCGATCTGGTGCTGCTCGCCATGGGCTTCGTCAGCCCGGTGCGCGACGGCATGCTCGCTGAGATGGGCGTCGATATCAACGAGCGCGGCAATGTCGCGGCCGACGAAAAGAGCTATCTCACGTCCAAGCCCAAGGTGTTCGCTGCGGGCGATATGCGGCGCGGTCAATCGCTCGTCGTCTGGGCCATTCGCGAGGGGCGGCAAGCGGCGCACGCAATCGACACTTTTCTCATGGGAGCGTCAACTCTGCCGCGCTAGGCCGCAAGTTTGATCGCTCACTCGTAACGCAGCGCGTCGATGGGGTTGAGGCTTGCGGCCTTGCGCGCAGGCACGAAGCCGAACACCACACCCACGAAGGCCGACGCGGCGATGGCGATCAGCACTATATCCGCGTTGATCAGGATCGGCATGTCGGCGATGCGGGTGATACCCCACGTTGCTCCGACGCCGATGGCGAGACCGATCGCGCCGCCGATCAGGCAGAGCACCACGGATTCGGTTAGAAACTGCGCGAGAATGTCCTGTCGGCGCGCGCCAATCGCCATCCGCAGGCCGATTTCCCGCGTCCGCTCCGTGACCGACACGAGCATGATGTTCATGATGCCGATGCCGCCCACAACGAGGCTGATCGCCGCCGTCGCCGCCAGCAGCCAAGTGAGCGTTTGCTGGGCCGCGCGCCGCGCCGAAACCAGTTCCGCCACGTTGCGGACCGAAAAGTTATCTTTGGCGCCATCGCCCACGCGCCGCCGATCCCGCAGGATGTCGATGATATCCGTCTCGACGGCGAGCATATCGGCGCGTTCGTCGATCTTGGCGAGAATGGTGCCAATCTGATTGGGCACGGTCAGATTTTGCCCCGCCAGCCGCGAACGCGCTGTCGAGATAGGTATGAAGGCGACATCGTCCTGGTCGCGCCAGCCACCCGTAGCGCCCCGCGTGGCCATCACGCCGATCACTTCGAACGGAACTCCCGCCACACGGATCTGCTCTCCGACCGGCGAGGCGGACCCGAAAAGCTGCCGCACAACGGACGAGCCTAGAACAATCACCTTGGCCCCGCCATTGGCCTCTTCGGGCGTGAAATAGCGGCCGTCCTCGATTGCCCAATCGCGCACATCGGGAAACTCCGCGTGCGTACCGGTGACCTGGCTCGTCCAGTTGGCGTTGCCGTAGATGAGGGCGGCGTTGACGTTAAGACTGCTCGTCGCGGCGGTGATTTCCGGCAGCCGGTCAACCAGAGTGTCCATGTCTGCCTGCGCCAATGGGGGGGCGGAACCTGCGCCGCCACGTCGTCCGCCGCCACGGCTCGAACCGGGCGAAATCGTCAGCATGTTGGTGCCAAGCGCGCTTATCTGCTGCTCCACCTGCTGGCGGGCGCCAGAGCCGATGGCCGACATGACGATGACCGACGCGACGCCGATTATGATGCCGAGCGTCGTCAGGATCGAGCGCATCGCGTTGAGGCGGATGGCGACCAGCGCCGAGCCAAGATAATCCCCGAGCTTCATGCGGCTATCCTCGGTGTCTGGCGAATATCCTCGACCAGCAGGCCATCGCGAAAGCGCATCAGGCGCTCCGCATATTCGGCGATTTCGGGTTCGTGCGTGACCACGACGACGGTCAGCCCGTTGCGATGCAGCGCCGTCAACAGCTTCATGATCTCGTTGGACGTTTCGGTGTCGAGCGCGCCGGTCGGTTCGTCGGCGAGGATGAGTTGCGGATCGGTGACGAGCGCACGGGCCATCGCCACGCGCTGCTGCTGGCCGCCCGAGAGCTGCGCTGGCGTATGATCCAGCCGTTCGCCAAGGCCGACTTCCTCCAGCCGCTTGCGCGCGCGCGTGTCTGCGTCCCCACCACGTCCGCTTGCGTAAAGCAACGGTAGCTTGACGTTTTCGAGCGCTGAAGTGCGTTTGAGCAAATTGAATTGCTGAAAAACGAAGCCAATGACGCGGTTGCGCAAATCCGCAAGGTCATTCGTCGCCATCCCGCCGATGTCGGCTCCGTCGATGAGCAGCTTGCCGCTTGTCGGCGTATCGAGCGCGCCGATGAGGTTGAGAAGCGTCGATTTGCCGGAACCGGACGGCCCCATGATGGCCACGAACTCGCCCCGCGCGATTTCAAAGCTCACGCCTTTCAGAACCTGCAACGACTGCTCGCCCATAATATAGGTTTTGGTCAGGTCGCGGCATGCTATCAACGGAGCGGTGTTCATGGCCTGCGACCTCGCCGCTCACCGCCGCCGCCGCTGCGCGTAATCACCTTTTCGCCAATCTCCAGTTTTCCGCCGATGACCTCGCTGTAGCTTTCGTCGGAAAGGCCGATTCTTATACGCCGCGGCTCAAGTCCAGCGGGCGTTTCGATCCATACTAGACCCGGGCGCATGGTTTCCCGCCGTTCGGCACGCAGGTCATTGAACGCCTTGAGTTGCTCGGGCGTGAGGATTCCGTCCAGAATACGGGCAATCCGGCCTTGCCGCTGCGCGCCTCGTGCGCCGGGCCCTCGCTCGCCACGACCGCCTTCTCCGCGCTGCGCCCGATTATCAGCTGCGCCTTGCCCCTGCCGTCCCTGCCCGCCGCGGTTCTGATCGCCCGTGCGCGACGCCGCCAGCGCGGCTTTGAACTGCTCGGTCTGCTCCGGCGTTAATTGCAGGCTTTCGGTCAACTGGGTGACGATGGCGTCATCGCGGTTGGGGCGGCGGACATCGCGCGTTGTGGTTTTCGCGCCCTCGGGAGGCTGGAAGCGGATGGCGTCATTGGGCACCCGCAACACGTCGAGCCGGGCGCCGGTCACGATGCGGACCGTCGCCGTCATGCCGGGCAAAAGCTTCTGGCGGGGATTTTCGGCGAGCACCACGACGGTGTATGTCACCACATTGTTGATCGCCGTGCCTGCGATGCGCACCTGCTCGACTTTACCCGTGAAGGTCTGGTCCGGGTAGGCGTCGACCGTGAACGTGACGGGATTTCCCGCCTCGACCGCGCCGATATCGGCCTCGTCGACCTGCGTTTCGATCTGGATTTGCGAGAGGTCCTGCGCGATGAGGAAAAGGATAGGGGCTTGCAGGCTTGCCGCCACTGTGCCGCCCGGGTCAATGTTGCGGCCGATCACAACGCCGTCGATGGGGGATTTGATCTCGGTGCGCGACAGGTCGAGCTTGGTCTGAAAAACCTCCGTTTCACGCTGGGTGATCACGGCCTTGGCGTTCGCTAGATTGGCCTCGGCGACGAGCAGGTCGGCCTTTGCCGTCGCCACCGCCGTTTCGCTCGACTCGAGGGTCGCCTGCGGAGTGTTGCCCCTGTCGGCGAGCGATTTTTGACGGCCAAGGTCGCGCTCGGCCTGCTCGACTAGCGCGCGCGATTTCACGATCGTCGCCTCCTGCACCTGCACATTCGACTTGGCGATGGCGAGATTGGCCTCCGCAGAGGCGACCTTCGATGCAAAGGTTTGCGGGTCGATCTTGGCCAGCAGATCGCCGTTCTTCACCTTCGAGTTGAAATCCACATTCACCTCCGAAACCTGTCCGGAGAGTTGCGAACTCACATCGACGGTGATCAGCGCCTGAACGGAGCCGGTCGCCGATACGGAGCGCTCGATGGAGCCTTTGTCCACCGGCGCGGCCTGGAAGGTCACAGGTTCGCGTTCACGCTCGGGCGAGAAGTAGGCGTAACCGCCTGCTCCTAGTCCGGCAATGATCAAGAGCGCTAAAATACTCCGCATCCTATGCGTCCTTTACGTGGGCTTTTTTGTATATGAGGCAAACCTCAGTGACCGCAACATGAACGACACTGACAGAAAAGGCGATAGTTTCTGGTCTTGGCGTGAATGTGTTCGCACACCAGATTAGGGTAAGAACGGAGAAAACAACCATGGCCAAACTTAACCGTCGGGATTTTGTAGGTATCGCCAGCGTTGTTCTGACAAGCCTCGGCTTTGCAAAGTCTGCCGCGGCGCTGGCGCCCACTCCGCGGCAGACCGAAGGCCCGTTCTATCCGGATGTCATGCCGTCCGATACCGATAACGATCTCGTCAGGATTGCATCGAAGACGCAGGAGGCTGGCGGCGAAATTCTCATCCTGACCGGCACGATCCTGGACACCAAAGGCAAGGCGCTCTCTGGCGCCCTGATTGAGATTTGGCAGTGCGACATGCACGGGAATTACCTTCACACCGAGGGTGCATCGAGCGAAAAGCGCGACCATGCTTTTCAGGGATATGGGCGCACCCGCACCGACGCTGAAGGGCGCTATCGTTTCCGCACGATAAAGCCCGTGCCTTATCCGGGGCGCACCCCGCACATTCACGTCAAGGCGCATCACCCCGATGGGCGTACGCTGACAACGCAGATGTATGTGGATGGCGAGGCCGCCAACGCGCGCGATTTTATTTATCGCAGCCTGAGCACTGACGAGCGTAAACGGATTACGGTCGCGCTCAATCGTGCCGAGCCAGCCGCGCCGCTGACAGGGAATTTCGACATCGTTTTGTGAGTAGGTCGTGTGGAAAGCTGGTAGCGGGAGAGGGATTTGAACCCCCGACCTGCGGATTATGATCCCGTTGCTCTACCGACTGAGCTATCCCGCCACATCCCTTCACGTATAGGATGACGCTTGGTTTGCGTCAAGCCGCGCTGGACGTATGTTCCGGATCGATGGAACTCTGCGAACGGGAGAACGTTATGGCAACACCTGGACAAGATGAGGTGAAAAATGTCAGACGAAGCCAACCCGAAGCTCGATAAAAGCCCGCCATCGAACGCCGAGAAAGACCCCGACGACTGGACGACCGGCGATGAGCCTATGACCGGCGCGCAGGCATCGTATCTCAAAACTCTCTCCGAGGAAGCTGGCCGGAAAGGCGAGTTCGATCCGCATTTGACGAAAGCCGAGGCGTCAAAACGCATAGACGCCCTGCAGCAGGATATACGCCGCCTTAAGTAGCACTGCGCACCTCGGCGCGATCACTCCTCGCGGATGACGACCCGGTTAGGGTAAAACGCGACGTGGTTCCTGATCGCCGCGGCCGCGTCTATGGGATCTTCGTAAGACCACACGGCGTTATCGACCTGCTTGCCGCCCGCGTTCAGATGGAAGTAGCGCGCCACGCCCTTGTGCGGGCACCGCGTCGTATGCTGGCTCTCCACGAGCGCGCCCGGCGTTACGTCCTCGCGCGGAATGTACTGCACCGGCGCGCCGCCGCCCTCTTTCAGCGTCATAGCGCGCCGCGTATCGGCGATGGTCGCGCCGCCCGCCGTGACAAGCACGCGCTTCGGGTTCTGGGTGATGGCGATCATTGGATGTCCTTTCAGGCGTTTCCTTTGGCGTAAAAGTCGGCTGCATGCCGCTTTTGCTTCTCGCGGTGCAATGGTAACATCCCTGAATGACGACAGCGCCAAAACAATTGATGACGGTGGATGAGTTTCTCGTGTGGGCCGAGGGCCAAGAGGGGCGCCACGAGCTTCATCGCGGTCAGATTTACGCAATGTCCCCTGAACGCTCGAAGCACGCGCTGACCAAATTCGCCGTGCAATCTGCCCTGGCCGACGGTATCCGCAAAGCGGGTTTGCCATGCATTATGTATCCGGATGGCATGACCGTTCGCATCAGTCAGCACACAGCGCATGAGCCTGACGCGCTGGTTTATTGTGGGCCGAAATTGGCGGGAGACTCGCTTGAGGTTCCCAATCCTATCATCGTCGTGGAGGTATCTTCGCCATCTACGCGGCGCATTGATGGAGCTTTGAAGCTCGCCGGATATTTCAGCCTGCCGAGCGTGCAGCAGTATCTGATCGTCGATCCGGACGGCCCGCCTGTTATCCATCACCAGCGGCAGGCGGAAGGTACGATTCTGACGCGGCTTGTGAGTGATGGCGCGTTGCGCCTTGACCCGCCAGGGTTTGAAATCCCCGTTGCAGGCTTCGCCGCGTAGTCTCGTTCGCACTCAGCGTAATCATGGTGCGATTAAGGGCGGACCAGGCAGGAATACGCGATGCCTTTCGCGCATTTTGAACTATGCGCAAAATTTCAAATAAACCCTGAACCTTTTTTGCGGGCGCTCCGACTGAGATCCGTGCTGCACTCGCAGTGTTACGAGTTGAAATTTTGCCATGGAGATTAAAATGCAAACAATTATCCGCTTGACCTTCGGTGCCCTTGCGCTCGGTGTCGTTTCCCTGACGGGCGCCGCACCCGCTAGCGCGGCCAGATGCGATTACGTTGCATACGATATGAACAGAAATCTGTTTACTGAAGGAGGGTATGCGCTCAAGATGAGTGAAGCTTGCGACCGCGCCCGCCGGCAGTGTAACCGCCAACTTGAGCGCTGGCGCAAGCAAGGCAAGGTCGCCCGCGGCTCCGGCTGCACGCGGATGCGCTAGCCCTCAAGCGGGTGCGGATAGATACTGAAGCATCAGCGGCTGCGCTTCGCCGGTTGAGCACAGCCGCTGATGTGATACCAAGGCTCGATCTGCGGGCTCCAAATTCGCGCCGGTCCATATCAACGATTCACGTAAACCTTGCCGCCCATCTCCCTGAACTTCTCGCTCATCTCCGCCATGCCTTGCTGCGCCGCCGCCTCGGGCGTCTCGTTCAGCGTCGCCGCGTACTCGCGCACCTGCTGTGTGATTTCCATCGAGCAGAACTTTGGCCCGCACATGGAGCAGAAATGGGCGACCTTGTGGGCCTCCTTCGGCAGCGTCTCGTCGTGCATGGCGCGCGCTCCGTCGGGGTCGAGGCCGAGATTAAACTGGTCCTCCCAGCGGAAGTCGAAGCGCGCCTTTGAGAGCGCATCGTCGCGCAGTTGCGCCGCCGGGTGGCCCTTCGCCAGGTCGGCCGCGTGCGCCGCGATCTTGTAGGCGATGACGCCCGCCTTCACATCGTCGCTGCAAATTGTTTATATAGTAAGGTGCAAACTTGGAAAGCGCTTCTACCTACGTTTCTACAAGGTTCGACTTCAATATGAATGTATACGAATTGAGAGCTTTAACTTTGGAAGATGCTAAATCCTGGATTCTTAATCAGCCTGAGACAGAAAGGCAGCTTTGGGGATGGGCCTATAATAGCGGCAAACCGAAAGGAGAGACTCTTAAAATTCGTCACCTTTATCCGAACGTGCGATCGATAAAAAACATAACTAAAGAGACGTACCAGATCGAAGCGTCGGCTGGCAAAGCAGTTCAATATGTATATGGTTATGGTTTAAACAGGCCGCTAACATCTGAAGAATTTGACCAAAGACATAGGGAGACTATTTCAAAATGGCATAAGGACTACAGTCATATCAGCCAGAGTCTTCGAGAGTGGATTATTAGGCGCGCATTTCAAGCTTACCGCTAGCATTTTTGGCTGTTTACTCCAACTAATGCCAATTGCTCGCCTTTTTCCAGCTCTATGTATCTCTATTGTCGCAGGGTTCCACATAAATCTTGCCTCCGCTCGCCCGGAACTTCTCGCTCATCTCCGCCATGCCTTGCTCCGCCGCCGCTTCCGGCGTCTCGTTCAGCGTCGCCGCGTACTCCCGCACCTGCTGCGTGATCTCCATGCTGCAGAATTTCGGGCCGCACATGGAGCAGAAATGCGCCACCTTGTGCGTCTCCTTCGGCAGCGTCTCGTCGTGCATGGCACGCGCCGTCCGGGTCGAGGCCGAGGTTGAACTGGTCCTCCCAGCGGAAGTCGAAGCGGGCCTTGCAGAGCGCATCGTCGCGAAGCTGCGCCGCCGGGTGCCCCTTAGCAAGATCGGCCGCATGCGCCGCCAGCTGTAGGTGATCACGCCGGCCTTCACGTCGTCGCGGTTGGGCAGGCCGAGATGCTCCTTCGGCGTGACATAGTAGAGCATGGCCACATAAATCTGCCCGCCCATGTCATTAGATTTCTCGTTAATCCCCGTCAGGTTTGCCGCTTGCTCATTCATAAAAGTCGGGCAATCGTATATGATAATGTGCTGAGCGACAAAAAGCTAAGTTGCTCTCGAATCAGATCTACGCCTTCCGACCAAAAATAGAATTATTGCTGTCGGCAAAGCTAGCACTGCACCTCCGATAAGTCCCACAGTAAAGCACACCCAGAAGCTCATGTTGCCGAAGCTTCTAGCTTTGTTTTGGAGCGCTAATTGAGGGATCAACCCGAGAAGTGCGCCAGCGATACCTCCGAATAAAATACCAGGAACTAAACCACCTGGTTCGGTTGCAGCCCCCGATGGATCAATTAGTGCAGTTACTCCGCCAGACACAAGCTTTTCTGCCAAAAATCCGACAATCAACCCTAGGCCCGCCAAAATCTGCAACAATTGATTTTTTGAACCTTCAGACTTTGATGTAAAATGTCCTATTAAAGCACCCGTTAACGCTCCCAACGCTCCCCCAATAGCGCCGATGACACCTGCAGCAAGGGTTTGAAAAGGATTGATTCCTGTTGAGGCAATGGCAAACGTAAATATGATTAAACCAACGGAAATGCCGACTGTCCATTTCCAAGACGGTGCCCATACGCTATCGTCATTCATAAAATAATCTCCAATTTATTTAACGTCTGTTAAGGTCAGCCCTTAATCTAAAAAACAGTCCTATGACGTTTCTTGCTATAAATTATCGACATAAACTTTTCCAGCCATCTCCCGAAATTTATCGCTCATCTCCGCCATAACCGGCCTCCACGGCCATCTCCAGCGTCTCATTCCAGCGCATCGTCGCGCAGTTGCGCCGCCGGGTGCCCCTTCGCCAGATCGGCCGCGTGCGCCGCCAGCTTATAAGCGATCACGCCCGCCTTCACGTCGTCGCAGTTGGGCAGGCCGAGATGCTCCTTCGGCGTGACGTAGCACAGCATCGCCATGCCCAAGGCATGTAGGCGGATAGATCAAAAAAACAGAGCCATGTGAATTGATTCTCTTATTTTACGCGAAAAAGTCTTGTGTGTGCCTTTTGGCTCTTTGAACGAACTATATCGTAGTTGTCGGATAGGCGATTGCAAGCCGTACTCGTCGTTCCGTCAAGTTGCTCTATCTGCAGACATGTCCAGTAGTAGTCCTTCTCACCCATCTGGAAGCTACTTCTTACACTTCCGGATTTGATTGCATTATAAAGGAGCTCTAACATTTTTTCGGTTGGAATAAACCACTGTCCTTTATAATAACTAGTGTCTTGGAGACATTGGTTTAAATAGTCTTGATCCTGAGCGCGAATGCCCGCATGGCCATGATAATCCGTAAGAGCTGCAACTCGGGTGTCAGCTTCTTCGAAGGTTAGCTGCGCGGTGAATGTGCCCCGAAAATCTTCTGGTGCAATAAACACATCGACACTTCGTTCTGGTCGCCCAATGGTACAAGTGCCAATGTAGATGCCATCTTTTCCACTCACTTGGGCCTCCATACTGCTAATTCGAAACCGCCACAATTTGTTTAATCAAAATTTGTGTCAGCCTTGTGTATATCTCAACTGGGTTTCATTCTAACATGACGAGATCGTTGCTTTAGATCAGTCCAATGAGACGTCAAAATTATGTTTTGCAACATAAACCTTCCCACCCATCTCCCGAAACTTCTCGCTCATCTCCGCCATGCCTTGCTCCGCCGCAGCCTCCGGCGTCTCATTCAACGTCGCCGCATACTCCCGCACCTGCTGCGTGATCTCCATAGAGCAGAATTTCGGGCCGCACATGGAGCAGAAATGGGCGACCTTGTGGGCCTCCTTCGGAAGCGTTTCGTCGTGCATGGCGCGCGCGCCGTCGGGGTCGAGGCCGAGATTGAACTGGTCCTCCCAGCGGAAGTCGAAGCGGGCCTTGGAGAGCGCGTCGTCGCGCAGTTGCGCCGCCGGGTGGCCCTTTGCCAGATCGGCCGCGTGGGCCGCCAGCTTATAGGCGATCACGCCCGCCTTCACGTCGTCGCGGTTGGGCAGACCGAGATGCTCCTTGGGCGTCACATAGCAGAGCATGGCGGTG
>JBGSLP010000074.1:0-2751 GCA_041740655.1 Alphaproteobacteria bacterium | reverse complement strand
AAAACAGACCGCCGAGCGCGAGAGCCAGCCCGCCAACCCACACGGCCCACCGGCTGCCCAGACGCTGCTCGAAATTACCGCGCGGCTTTGGCTGGGCGATCTCCGGTTCAGGCAATGGCGGCGCGGCTGGAATTGCATCCGGCGCCTGCTCGATCGGGGCGACGGCCTCCTCAACAATCTCTGGCGGCTGGATCGGCTCGGCGAGAGGGGCGGCGCCCGTGCGTAACGCCTCGAACTCGGTCTTTAGGGTGGCATATCTCGCCTCAAGCGCTTGCAGGCGTCCTTCTGCGACGCGAAACCGACGGGATGATCCAAGCGCCATGAAGAAGGCGACCGCGCCGAGAATTGCGCTGATGAGAACAAGAACAATGAACCAGACCAGGCCTTCCATGCGTCCCGTCTCCAGAGATTGGGGCGTCCTGTGGCAGTCAAAACTTTGGTTTAATTCGGAAAACTGAACATAGTCCTACATGACCGGCTAATGCCGTAGAGCATAGCCTTAAGTATGAAATGGGCGTTATCGCGCCTCAAAAAACTTTGCGTCGCGTGCTGGTTGAGGCAATATCACGCAGTATCCGCTTTTCCGTATGGCGGGACGAAACAGCCGCGCTGGACCAAACCGGCGGCAATAATCAAAATAAATCATCCTGGGAGGGCTAAATGCGTAAATTACCCGAACTTTCACGACGCGAAGCGTTGGCGCTTGGCGGCGGCGCGGCGGCAGCGGTCATGCTCGGCGGACCATCGGTCTTCGCCCAGAGCAGACTGCGCATGACGATCGTGACAGGCGGAACCGGCGGCGTGTTCTACCCCTATGGCGGGGGCCTCGCGCGGATTTTGTCCGAAAAAGTGCCTAACGTGCAGGCGACGGCGCAAGTCACCGGCGGCTCCGGTGACAACTGCAAGCTCGTGCATGCAGGCGAGGCCGAAATCGGCTTCTCGACAGTCGACGTCGCTTCCGATGCGAGCCAGGGCATTGGCGCGTTCAAGGACACCGGCAAGCAGGATGTGGTCGTGCTCGCCTCGCTGTATGACAGCTTCATGCATATGGTCGCCGTGGCCGACCCCTCGATCAAAAAAATCGCCGACCTGAAAGGCAAGCGCATGGCCGTCGGACCGGCTGGCTCATCCACCGAGATCATCGGCGACCGCGTACTGGAAGCGGCAGGGCTCAACCCGAAAACCGACATCACGCGCGACAACCTGAGCGTTTCCGAGTCTGTGAACGCGCTGAAGGACGGCAAAATTCAGGGCTTCTTCTGGATTGGCGGCACCCCGACCGCAGCGGTGCGCGATCTGGCGACGACCGCCCAACCCGCCATCCAGTTTCTCGATACATCCGCCGAGCTTGCAGTGCTTGAGGGGAAATATCCTGGCCTCTATCGCAAGTTTCTGCTGTCGAAATCGATATATGCCGGAATGGCGACCGACGTGGAGGGACTGGGCGTCGCCAACCTGCTCGTCGTCTCTTCAAAATTGCCAGACGCGACCGTCACCGCCGTTCTGGAGGGAATTTTCGGCAATCTCGAAGAGGTGCAGAAAATCCATCCGGAAGCGAAAAAGCTCACCATCAAATCGGCTAGCGCAAAAACTGCGCTTCCCTACCACCCTGCCGCCCAGGCGTTCTACAAGAAAATGGGCGGCTAATTCTCATCGTCATTGCGAAGCAAAGGCAGAGGCGATCCATAATCGGTGCGTGGATCGCTTCGCTTTGCACCCGATGACAAAGGAATAGAGGGAGCAACATGTCCGATCATCCGCTCATTCGCGTGTCCATGACGGACGTGCCCAGCGCCATCCGCGACGGAAGCAGCGAGAACCTGACGGACGAGGAGCTTCAACGGCTTTCGTCCGACAGCGAAGGCGGCCCGGCGGAGCGCGCGGTGGGTTGGCTCGGCTGGGCAACGGGCATCGCCGCATTCGGGCTATCGGCATACGCTCTTTACTGGACGCAGTTCCCGGTCAACACCACGCTCTATCGCTCCAGCTTTCTGGCTATCGCGCTCGCGCTGGTTTTCGCGCTTTATCCGATGGTGCGAGGCGTTGACGCCAAGCCGCGCCGCGCCAGCCTTGAGGAAATCATATTCGGCGTCATCGGAGTGTTGTTGTGTGTCGGCCTTGCCATCGAGGCCGACATCTTCACCCGAAGCCCACTCGCCGCCGTGGTTGTCAGCGCGGTCGGCCTAGCCTTCGCCCTTTACCCCATTGCTCCATCCAGCCGCTTTCTGATGCGCACGCGCCTCATCGACTGGATTTTGATCGCGGCGTCCATAGCGTCGGCCGTTTACCTCGCCTTGTATGTGGAAGAATATAAAAGTCGGCCAACCCTGCCGACACCCATCGAACTCGCGCTCGCCGGCGTTCTGGTTCTCGCCATCATGGAAGCGACGCGGCGCACGGTGGGCTGGATTTTGCCGGCCATTACGATCGTGTTCCTCGTCTACTGCTATTTCGGCCCGTCCATCCCCGAGCCGTTCGACCATCGCGGATTTACGCTCAACCGCATCCTTGGGCAGAATTTTCTGACGCTTGAGGGCATTTACTCGACGCCCATCGATGTGGCGGCGACCTTCATCATCCTGTTCACCATTTATGGCGCGGTGCTGGAGCGCGGCGGCGCAGGCCGCTTTTTCATCGACTGGGCGTTCGCGCTGTTCGGCAAAAGCCCCTCACCCGCCGCGCCGGGCCGGGCTGTCGTCGCATCCGGTTTTCTACTGGGCACAGTGTCGGGCTCCGGCGTCGCGACGACCG
>JBGSLP010000073.1:0-12524 GCA_041740655.1 Alphaproteobacteria bacterium | reverse complement strand
CCGATATCCAGCATTTTCGGTCTGCCGGGGAACTGCTTGAGCATTTCGACAAACTTGCGCTCAACCTTGCCGCTTTCATCGGTGATGACGCGCTCGTTCAGAAGCTCGTTCAGGGGCGCCGAAATCCACTCGCCTTTGATCTGGAACTCGACGACGGCGTCTTCCGGAAAGGCGTCCACCGAGAGTATGGCCTGAATTGAAAAGCCCTTGTTCGCGCCCAACGAGGCGACCCCCATGTGCTCGATGCCCACCTCCGTGTGCTGATATAAGAGATTGCGGCATCTCAAGCGCACGGCTTGCAGGGGGCTGCCCACATGATGAAGCCAGCCTCCGATTCGTATGCCACGATAAAACTTCGTGGCGCTATCGATGCAGAACATTGAATTGCCTTCAAACATTTGACGAGCCTTTTGCGTCTTGAGATTTGATCAGGCGGCGGCCTGGGTTTCGGGATAAGCGCTCAGCATGGTTTTGGCTTGCGCGATGACGTCCTGCGATGGCGCAGAGTAACTCTCCATCGGCGCATTGATCACGGACTGCAGCGTAGCGAAGGCCTCAGCAGGGCGTCCGAGCGCCTGCAGAATCTGCGCGCGGAAAATTCGGGATTGCCACTTATAGATCATGGGCTCCATGGCAAATTGCGGATAGTCACGCGCAACCCGCTCGGCGAATGGCTCGATCACGTCCAGGAAGGGAAGCGCGTCGGCATAGCGACCGGCCGAAAATGCCTCGAACGCAAGCCAATAGGAAAGATTGCTGCAATAGAACGGTATTTCCGACCAGGGACGGTCTTCCTTGATCTGCCTGATCAGCACGTCCGGCTTGAAGTGCGGTAGAAGCTGCTTCGAGAAATGCTCGATGCGCTCGTGTTTCCGCTTTCCAATGGCGTCGACAAGCAAGCGCGCGGCGGCGCCATGCGCAACCATCGGATGGGAGTGCTGCGCGAGCCTCTCCAGCACGAGTTCGGTCGCAAGATGCACCCGCTGGTCGCTTGGCGGCGTAATCGGCTTTTTCGACCCAATCGCGATCAGCACCTTGCTCACTCTGATGACGTGCCTGTAAGGGAAGCCTAGGTCCTCGAACAATTTATCCATGCCGGCGGCTGTGGGCAGGTGCACATGATCGCTCGGCGCCAGAAACGGCACTGACGTGGAGAACGGGTCATCCTGCAAAATGCCGTCGCCATCCGGCACGAGACCGGAGAGCACCTCGATATCGAGGCTGGACATAAGATTTGTGAGCAGCGTGCGCGGATTATTCAGATGCTCGATGACAGCATCGAGATGCACGAGGCATGGCTTCGACTTGAGCTTGCCGAGCAATTCGTCGTCAAATTCCTCGAAGTATTTCCGCACGACCGGCAGGCCGAGAACCTCACGCGCGCATTCGCCGGTGAGCGACGGCTCGACCGGATGCACTTCCATGTCGAAAAGCTCGCGAACGGTGTAAGAGCCGAGACCATTGCCGGCCCCGATGTCGAGAAAATTGTAGTTCTTCAGTTCGGCGACGCTCAATTCGGGAATGGTCGCGATCGCGCAGAGTGTTGTGAAATAAGCGGAATAGGCGACCTCGAAGTAATATTTCGAGCCGATGCGCGTCTCGGCCTCGTCGGGCCGCAGGCCAAATCCTGGGCCCATGGCTGTCGGATCGTAAATCAGGCTTTCGCAGCCCGTGCAGCGATGCAGATGGTAGTCAACGTCCTTGAAGGTGTATGAAGAATGATGCGGCAGTTCGCCTTTTTCGCCGCAATACACGCAATGCCAGTCGATCGGCTTGCGGCTAATATCTAACCAGCTCATCTCGCCCCCCGCAAATAACTCCGAATTAATTCAATTGGATAGCCGCAGTTCGCCGTCACCTCATAGGCAGAGAGGATGTTGGGTTCGCTGACCGGATTTTTGGTGAAGATCTCGCGCTTGATGTACGGGAAGCTGAAATCCTGAAGCAGCGTCTTCCACATGAACACCGACGGGTTCATGGCGACGCCGTGATTGAGGATGCCGACGATCTGGCGAAGATAATCGAGGCGCGCGCGGATCGGCGTGCCGCGCTGCGAAAGGCGAAGCCGCTCGGATGGCGTCAGGTCGGGTTTGGCAGCGCCCTCCGTGCCATCGGTCCGGTCGCCCGAGAGCCGCGATAGCTGGTCGATTTCGCGCATGAAGTTCGAGACCGCCTGCTTCGCCACCAGATCGACCTGGTAAATCGCCTCGCCGCGAAAGTCCGCCTGCATGAAGTAGTTGAGTATGCGCGTTTCCAGCTTGTCGACGACGACCGTCTTGTCCTGGTAGTAGGGCATGCCGTTCCAGTAATCGGCAAATTTCTTGGATGTGAGCACGCTGCGATTGAACATCATCCAGAAGCTCTGGAAGTGATAGCGGGTCTCCATGCTTTCGAGCAGTCCGACGATGTCGGCGTCGAGCGCCAGCGCTTTTTCGAACACGTCGCTGTCGATGTTGACCGGGCCGAAAACGGAGTCGTTTAGAACCAGAAGGCGGTCTATCAGGTCGAAGTGCTGCTGCGTCCAAATGATGCCGTCGCGATAGGCGCCGAAATCATACCCGATATTAGGCCGCTCAAGCACTGCGATGGAGCGGAGTTGCAGCTCACGCAATGAGAGATCGTTAATTTTCTTGCTGTTGGAGACAACGATGACGTTGAAGCCATTGGCGTTCAGAAAATCGAGGTGCCGGTAAACATATTCGGCGACGTAAGGCATTTCGGTGAAAGTGACGAATACTGCAAAAGCGCGTCCCCGAAGAGGAGCTGACCCCTGATGCGCATTTCTGACCATAGTTTTTATGAAAAACGAGTTAATTCGAAAATTTGCTGCGAGAGTTGCCGGGCTGGCGGTTTTGCCGATCAGCTTTGCCCGTCCAAGAATATGGGTTACCATTTTCGCCGTTCCATTAGCGCGCGGATTGCCAGGATAAGAAACGACGCGGAATTATCTCTGAAAGCTGGGCGTACAAAACGACGCGCCTGCCTGTATTCTTCCGCCGTCTCGAATTACAACCCTAGGTATATGTCAGCGCCAATGCTTGCACCAAAATTGCAGGTTGCAAAGCATTTTATCAACAATTTTAGATAATTGAGTTAAGTGGCAGATGCATTCTCGCAACACTCGCCAAGGCTTGTTGCATCTCGGGCCAGTTTGTCGCGGGAAGTAACGTTTAGATGAAAAAAGCCGACTGAGTCGATGGCCGTCCTTCGATAAATTCAGCGACTAATTCGGCAAGGCCGGGCGCCAGAAGGTAGCCATGCCTGTACACGCCGTTTACGTGAATGGTGCGTTCGCGAATCTCGATTTTCGGGATGTTGTCCGGGAAGGCTGGCCGAACATCCGAGGAAAATCCTTCGATGCGCGCTTCCGCAAAGGATGGATGCACGGCGAACGCTGCGGACAGGAGATCAAGCGCTGAGCGAACGCTCACGGACCCACGTTCCGCGCTTTCGATCACCGTTGCGCCGATCATGAACCGATTGTTCCGCCACGGCGCTATATAGAGCGGAAAGCGTGGATGCAGCAGCCGGACCGGTCGTGACAGCGAGATTTCGGGGGTCGTCACCACCAGCATTTCGCCTTTTACGCCGCGCAGGTTCGGCAGATCGGGAGCGGCGCCCATGCCGCGGCAATCGATGGTCCAGTCCGGCGCAGCATCATCCGCGTTGTTCCCGCCACCCGCTTGCGATCGCCCGCCGATGGCCAGCTCGCAACCGGCGTCGGCGGCGGCGTTCAGGAGCCATGGCAAAACCAGCGATGGCTCGACATGGGCTTCATCCGGATAATAAAGCGCTGTCTGGTGCCGCTCCGCGAGGGCCGGCTCATATTTAGCGAGTGCTGCATGGTCGAGCCGAACGCCGTTCTCCGTCATTCGCGCAAAACGTTGCAGCTCGGGCTGATCCCGAGCGGGGGCGATGACGATCGTTCCGTTGGCGATCAGGTCTGGATAGGTCGCGCGCCACAGACTGAGTGAGTGAACGCCAAGCTCCTGCACGGCGCGACCGGCGCTTTCCGCTTCGCAATAGGGAGCGAGCATCGCCGCGCCCAACCGGCTGGCGGCGTTGGTGAATGCGACCTCGGAAGTGTCGATCAGCCGAAC
This sequence comes from Alphaproteobacteria bacterium, assembly GCA_041740655.1. Taxonomy (GTDB): domain Bacteria; phylum Pseudomonadota; class Alphaproteobacteria; order Rhizobiales; family Rhodomicrobiaceae; genus JAWXCE01. The sequence continues at coordinate 8,424 of JBGSLP010000073.1, read as the reverse complement.
TCGATGACCACGTCGTGCAAGCGTCAGGCTTTGCCAAAGCCCGATGATGCCCGCTCCGATCACATGAATAGTCGCCATTGTCGATATATAGTGTGCGACTAGCCGCATACGCAGCAAAAATTCGGCGAAACTTAAGCGCGTCCAAGCGAAAATAGAGCAGGCGAGCGAGAGGTCTGTGTCAACCCGGGGGGCGAAATTGACGTCAAACTCATGGCGCGGGAACGCAAAACAATCTTCCACGCACCTCGCGTCGCCTGCTCTCAAGTCAAGGCTGATGGCGTGTCAGCCTCTTCCATGCAGAACGCCTCGCTAACCAGAGGGGGCAACTCGGCAAGACGCCCGCGTTCTTCCTTCGTTCTACCGCCGAGCAAACCCAGAGTCAACAAAAAGCACAAAAGTAGAACAAAAAAAGTTTCAAAATTGCGCGGCGCCTCTGCGATGTTTTGCCCCTCTATCGCGACCATCCAAAACGGTCAATCAAATCAAAGGCTTGTGTTGCATCGCATGACTTGACACCGGGGGCGTGGCTGTCTAGTGTCGCGGCAAGTTGTGGCGGCGGCCATGCAATTTCAACGCCTTATGGCTGGTCATGACGTCATCTTCAAATAACGGCGACGACGAACCCGGCGTCATTTCCGACGCCGACCGGCGCGAGTTCAAGGCGCGGCTGGATAAGCTGGGCGGAAAGCTGGGCGAGGTGCGTGGCGAACCTGCCAGCCCCGAGCCCACCGAGGCTCGCGGCAGGGCGATGGGGACGGCGTTCCGAATGTCGGCGGAAATGATTGCTGGCGTTGTGGTTGGCGGACTTCTGGGCTATGCCATCGATGCAGGGCTTGGTTCTAAGCCTCTGGCGCTCATCATTGGACTTTTGTTCGGCGCAGGCGTCGGCATCTATAACGCGATACGCTCTGCGAAAGCGATGCAGAACAAACTTTGAATTCGTAATGCGGCGCTGCCGCAGGCATGGGGAAGCAGACAGTGGCGGCCGAACAAGCATTAGGTGAAGCGGGGCAAACAGCTGGTGCGGCGCCTGCAAAGGCGTTTGATCCGATGTATCAGTTCGAGATCAAGCGCCTCGTCCCGATAGACGTTTTTGGCTACGACGCATCGTTTACCAACTCCTCATTATGGATGGTGATCGCTGCGTTTTCGCTGACGCTGTTCCTCTTGCTGGCCATGCGCAACCGCGCGCTGGTGCCAGGCCGCTTCCAGTCGATGGCTGAAGTCTCCTACGAGTTCGTCGCCAAGATGGTGCGCGAAAACTCCGGGCGTGAGGCCATGCCCTATTTCCCATTTATCTTCACGCTGTTCATGTTCGTGCTGTTTCTAAACATGTTCGGCATGATACCGGGCGCGTTCACCGTCACGAGCCACATCATAGTTACGTTCGCGCTGGCGGCAGTTGTTATCATCGGCGTGACGGTTATCGGCTTCGCCAGGAACGGCATTGGTTTTCTGAAACTGTTCGTGCCGTCGGGCATTCCGACGCCGCTCGTGCCGCTGCTGTTCGTCATCGAACTTTTCACCTATCTGACACGCCCCGTCAGCCTGTCCGTGCGTCTTTTCGCCAATATGATGGCGGGTCACACCATGCTGAAAGTGTTCGCAAGCTTCGTAGTCGGCCTCGGTTTTCTGGGCGGCTGGGCGCCGTTGGCGTTCATGGTCGCATTCACGGGGCTGGAGGTGCTTATCGCGTTTCTCCAGGCCTTCGTCTTCGCGGTCTTGACTTGCATTTATCTCAATGATGCGCTTCACATGCATCATTAATCCCGCATCACTTATACCCCTTTAAACACAGGAGACTTCCATGGAACCAGCAGCAGCAAAATTCATCGGCGCAGGCCTTGCGTGTTTCGCACTCGTCGGCGCGGGCCTTGCCATCGGCAACATCTTTTCCAGCTTCCTCGGCGGCGCGCTTCGCAACCCGTCGGCAGCCCCAGGCCAGTTCCCGAACCTGCTCCTCGGCTTCGCGCTAGCTGAAGCGACCGGTCTGTTCGGCCTCATCGTTGCTCTGATCATTCTGTTCGTATTTTAATAGAGCAGTTGCAAGGCGCGAACTTTGACGTTTCGCGCCTTCGGGCGAATATTTACGCACAACGGGGCGCCGTATGCCGCAGTTGAATATCAACGATTTCTCGCCCCAGCTTATCTGGCTGGCGATTGTTTTCGTCCTGCTCTATATCGCGATGGCGAAGATTGCATTGCCGCGCGTCGGCGAAGTGATCGAGGAACGCAGCGCCCGCATCAACGGGGATCTCGCTGCCGCCCAAAGCCTCAAGGCGCAGACAGAAGCCGCAATTGCAGCTTACGAACAGGCTTTAGCAGACGCACGTTCGCGTGGGGCTGTCATCGTCGGCAAGACCCGCGACGAATTGAGCGCGAAAATGGCCGCCGATCGCGCCGCGCTCGACAAGGATATCGCCGCGAAAAACGCCGAAGCTGAGGCTCGCATAACGGCCTTGAAAGCTGACAGCGTGCAGAAAGTGCAGGTCATCGCGCGTGACGCTGCCTCCGCCGTGATTGAGAAAGTTCTTGGTTCGTCCGCGAGCAAGAAAGAACTCGACGCCGCAATCGCAGCCAGCGCAGGACGCTAACGGGCGGAAATTCCATGCTTGATCCTCAGTCTACAGATTTTTGGGTGCTCGTATCCTTCATCGGATTCATCGGGCTGCTGCTATACCTGAAGGTTTTCAAGAAAGTCGCGCAGGCGCTCGACGACCGCGCCGACGAAATCCGCCGCCAGCTTGAAGAGGCGCGCCGCCTTCGCGAGGAAGCACAAGGCATTCTCGACGATTACAAGCGCAAGCAGCGCGACGCTGAACGCGAGGCCGAGGAGATTGTTGCGACAGCGAAGCGTGAAGCCGAAGCATACGCTCGCGAAGCAAAAGCATCCTTCGCCACCATGCTGGAGCGCCGCACCCGGATTGCCGAAGAGAAAATCGCGCGCGCCGAAAGCCAGGTCACGGAAGAAGCCCGCAATCGCGCCGTGGATATTGCGATAGCGGCGGCTGAATCCGTGATCGCGGAGAAACTCCCCGGCGCGACCGCGAACAAGCTTGTTGCCGAGGGCATTCGCTCCGTGAATACCAAATTGAATTAATTGGTTTTAGCACTGAGTTGGTCGAAGATGGAGTCGAACAGCCGCGCTCCATCCTTGGCGCGATTTCTGTCCATGATCTCATTCATTCGAGTCAGCAATTCTCCAGCCGTTTTGTTGTGAACGACCGGATTGCGCTCATATCCACCGCGATCGAAAAAGTTCGACGTTGACGCTCCCTTGGCGATTGGGGTCAGCATCTCGAACCCGCGGCTGGGACCAGCCAAATTCATCATCTCCAACTCGCCGCCGGTGAGTACGGGCATGCCACGTCTGACAGCGTATTCTCGCGTGCTGTCCAGTTTCTGAATCTGCATCCACGGGCCGACATCCGCATCGAGGTTCATGGCGTGCATGGCTTGGCCCTTGGGGGTGCCGCCAAATCGTACATGCGCAGGCCATTTATCGCCCGCCGCGCGCGCATCCCTAGACATCGCCCGCACCACACGAGCCTTGTAGCGCAAATGCCCTGCCCGCTCGGCATCAGACGTCAGCGCGGCCATCGCCTCAAGCCTTGCCGCGAAACTTCCACCATATTTTCCGAGCACCCCGACCGAGTTCGCGCTCAATAACTGCGCGTAACCCAGAGCGGTCGAAATCGGCTTTACCTTTTTGGTCAGCGGATTATAACCGGCCTGCATGTCGAATTCGCCATAGCCGCCGGTTTCCAGCGAATACACACGGACAATCTGGTCCTTGGTGAATTTCAACCGCCGCGCTTCAGCCGCGTAGCGTCGCTTGAACTCCTCATTCGGTAGGATCAGGGGCGTAAAGCCGTACTTTTCCTTGGCGTTGCGGAGGAAATCGGCCACCACGGGAAGAGGCCTTGACGGCGCTTTCGGCGGTTTGGCCAATATCGCAAACACATCCTTGGGCGCGGGCGGACCTTGGTACACCGGCGGGTGTTCGTAAACGTAGTCCTCCGCCGCGACAGGAATTTTGGCGGTGCCTTTCTTTCTGCGGGTCGCTCGTTTCGCTTCGACCACCGACCAGTACGCGCCAGCTTTTTTGTCGTGTATTGCACGCGCTTCACGATAAGCGGACAGGCGCTGACGCTGTTCGTCAGTCAGCTTGTCGAGATCCTCTTTCGAGTAACCAGCCGCCGCTGGAGCGATGCTTTGGACAAAGCCGTAACCAATCCCGGATACGATAAGCGCCAAAGTCGAACGCCTGGATAGAGTGTCTGGCATTTCGAAGCCCTCACGCCGTTAACCATACCGGACTGTAGCGGGATTTTATTAAAGCCTCATCACCATAATTGTTAAAAAAAAGCCAGGAATTGCTCCTGGCTTTTTGCGGGGTTGGGGGGAGGAAGATTAGCCTCTGCAAGGCCGCGCTCTGGCCGTGCAGCGGACGGTGAACTTTACGCGCTCGCACTCAACCTGCTTGCCTTTTGCATCACTCCACCTAAAGCCGGGGCCGTAAACAGAGCGTACTTCGCGACTCCAGGCGCGCGTTGCGTTAATTCTCGCAATGCCGGGCACTATATTGCCGACGCCGGTGCCGCGAATGACAGCGCGGCAACCATCAGATGGGCGCTGCGGGCGTGGCCGAGAGTAATTGTATTCGTAACGGCTTTCGTTGCGCGAGTGATAGCCCTGAGCGTCAGCCTCGGGCGCCGCTGTCATTGAACCAAGGCCTGCGACAGTGATGACGCCAAGCGCCGCCATGAGTTTTTTCATCGTTCTTCCCCTGACATAAATATTTGAATCGAATGGATTTATAACTGCGTAGTCAAGAATATGGTTTATCGCGCATGACCTGAACGAAGCCACAAACCTTCGTTCATACTTCTTTCATCCGCACGGCCTGTTTACGCCTGATGACGGGGGCAAACCATCAAAATCCGGGGCGCCGCTTTATTCCGCAGCGATTGCCTTGAGTGGCGCGGGATATCGCAGCACGGGCGTGCGCGCGGCTCTGGTTTCGTCCAGCCGACGGCGCGGCGCGAAGTTCGGCGCCGACTTAAAGCGCTCAACATTGCCGCGTATCGCCTCCTCGGCCAGAAACCGCATCGCATCAATAAATTGATCGAGGCTCTGCTTGGACTCGGATTCCGTCGGTTCGATCAGCATCGCGCCATGGGCGACGAGCGGGAAGTACACCGTCATCGGGTGAAAGCCCTCGTCGATCATGGCCTTGGCGAAATCTAGCGTCGTTACTCCCGTGTCTTTTAGAAACGCATCGTCGAACAACGCTTCGTGCATGCAAGGCCGGTCGGGGAATGGCTGGCTCATGACGTCCTTGAGGCGCGCGCGGACATAGTTTGCGTTGAGCACCGCATCCCGCGACGCTTGGGCCACGCCGTCCGCTCCGTGGCTCATCATATAGGTGAGCGCACGAACGAACATGCCCATCTGGCCGTGAAACGCAGTCAGCCGGTCGCCGTCCCCGCTATGTTCGACGATGTGGAAACCGTCAGCGTTGCGTTCGATGCGGGGGAGGGGCGCAAATCGCGTCAGGGCTTGCGAGAACACCACCGGACCCGCGCCCGGCCCGCCGCCGCCGTGCGGGGTCGAAAAGGTCTTGTGCAGATTGATGTGCATGGCGTCGACGCCAAGGTCGCCGGGGCGAACGAGGCCAGCTATGGCGTTGAAGTTCGCGCCGTCGCAGTAAAGATAAGCGCCCGCCCCATGCAGCGCGTCGGCGATGGTTACGATTTGCGGCTCAAAAAGTCCGCACGTGTTTGGGTTGGTCAGCATCATGGCGGCGACATCCGGCCCAAGCGCCGCGCGTACGGCGTCAAGCCCCACGGTTCCATCCGCTTCCGCCTTGATGGCGCGCACCTCGAATCCGAGCAGGGCGGCGGTGGCCGGGTTTGTTCCATGGGCCGAATCAGGAACGAGCACGGCGCGCCGGGTCGCCCACTCGCCCGACGCCTCGTGCGCGGCGCGGATTGCGACCATCCCGCAGAGTTCTCCATGCGCGCCGGCTTTCGGCGACATCGCAACAGAGGCCATGCCGGTCAACTCCACGAGCCAGTGGGCGAGCGTGTCAATCAAATCCAATGCGCCCTGCACGGTCGATTGCGGCTGGAGCGGGTGAATGTCGGCGAAACCGGGCAGCCGCGCCATTTTCTCGTTGAGCCGCGGATTGTGTTTCATGGTGCATGAGCCGAGCGGGAAAATGCCGCTGTCGATGGAGTAGTTCTTGCGGCTGAGGCGCACATAGTGGCGCACGGTCTCGGGCTCCGACAGCCCCGGCAGACCGATCGTCTCCCGGCGCTCCAGCGATCCAAGCCGTGACGCGCCAGCCCCGACGCCTTCGAAATCGACGCCGGTCGTTTCCAGATCGCCGATCTCGAAAATCAGCGGCTCCTCGATGCGTAAGCCCTTGTTGCCGGTGAAGGTCTCCATCGCGGTCGAGCCGAGATTTTTTCGCATATCCATCACACTACCTCTTTCAGAGCGCGGGCGTACGCCGCTATGTCGTCGGTCGTCACAGTCTCTGTCGCGGCGACGATAATGCGGTTAGCGAGTTCCGACCGTTCAGGGAAAAGCCTCGATGCGGGCACGCCGCCGAGCACGCCTTTGGCCGCCAGCGCGTCGATCACAGCCGCGCCGGGCTGTGGGGTTTCGATGGTGAACTCGTTGAAAAAGCGGGGCGTGACGAGTTTCACGCCGGGAAGCTGCTCCAACGCGTCCGCCAACTGGCAGGCTCGCGAATGATTGAGCTGGGCCATACGCTTCAGCCCGGCCTCGCCGAGAAGCGTCATGTGGATGGTGAACGCGAGCGCGCAAAGCCCCGAGTTCGTGCAGATATTGCTCGTCGCTTTGTCGCGGCGGATGTGTTGTTCGCGCGCCGACAGCGTGAGAACGAAGCCGCGCTTTCCGTTTTCGTCCACAGTCTGCCCGCAAATACGGCCCGGCATCTGCCGCAGATATTTCTCGCGAGTGGCGAAGAGGCCGAGATACGGCCCGCCGAAATTCAGCGCATTGCCAATGGATTGCCCTTCCGCAACCACAATATCCGCACCCATCGACCCCGGCGACTTCAAGGCGCCAAACGATATCGCCTCGGTCACGACGACGATGAGCAACGCGCCGTTTTCATGCGCATGCCGGGCAAGCGGGGCCAGATCTCGCACTGCGCCGAACACGTCCGGATTTTGCACGACGACGCAGGAGGTTTCGCTGTCGATGGCGGGCATCTCGTCGGCGCCCACATCGAGCAGGGCGGCGTCATTGCTGGAATAGTGCGAGATCGTTTTGATCACATCGCGGTAGTGCGGGTGCAGCCCTCCCGAGACCACCGCCTTGCCGCGCTTCGTGATGCGATGCGCCATCAGCACAGCCTCCGCCGCGCCCGTCGAGCCGTCATACATCGAGGCGTTCGCGATCTCCATGCCGGTCAGCAGGGCGACTTGAGTCTGAAATTCGAACAGATATTGCAGCGTGCCCTGGGCGATCTCCGGCTGATATGGCGTGTAGGAGGTCATGAATTCGGAGCGTTGGATGAGGTGATCGACGCTCGCGGGCACATGATGCCGATAGGCGCCGCAACCGACGAAAAACGGAACTGAGCCCGCCGCCATATTGCGCGCGGCCATGCGCCCGAGCGCCCGTTCAACCGCCATTTCGCTCTGAGCGAGCGGCAGCGGGGGAAGCTCCCGCAAGCGCTTGTTTTGCGGCACATCCGCGAAAAAATCATCGACCGACGCCGCTCCAATGAGGGCGAGCATCTCCGCACGCTCAGATGGCGTGTGAGGCAGATAACGCATCTGGTTTTTTATCCCTTCGTGAAGGCGGTGTAGGCGGCCTCGTCCATGAGGCCGTCGAGTTCGCCCATGTCGGCGATTTTCAGTTTCATGAACCAGGCGGCGCCTTCAGCGTCCTTGTTGATGAGCGCGGGGTCGGCAGTGATGGCGTCGTTCGCCTCGACGACCTCGCCCGATACTGGCGCATAGACCTCGGAAGCGGCTTTGACCGACTCCACGACCGCCGCCTGCTCGCCCTTCTTCATAACCTTGCCCTTCGCGGGCAGTTCGACGAACACCACATCGCCCAATTGCGCCTGCGCATGCGACGTGATCCCGACCGTGCCGACGCCGTCCTCGACGCGGATATATTCGTGATCCTTGGTGTACCTGACGATTTTCATGCCTCAGGCTCCTTTCGCCGTGCGCCGGAAATAGGAGTTCGGCACGAATGGCAGCGGGGTGACGCGCGCGGGCGAGGCGAAACCGCGGATCATGACCTGAAGCTGCGTGTCCGTCGCGGCGTGGTCACGGCCAACATAGCCCATGGCGATGGCGCGGCGCAGCGACGGGCTGTAAGCGCCGCTGGTCACGACGCCAACCTGCGAACCGTCAAGCGAGATGATCGGCG